>CAYQNB010000024.1:0-8985 GCA_964418805.1 uncultured Candidatus Saccharibacteria bacterium
TGATAAGTGTGGTAACTCATATAATATTGATGACCTGCGAATCATTTCTGAATCGGATGTCTCAAGCATTATACACTTCTCATGCCAGAATTGTAAATCCCGCAACATCGCAACATTTTTAAAGCCAGTTGGTGCGAGTAGTAGAACTCCAATAAATACAGATCTAACTGTTGATGAGATAACGGAGTTTGCAAAGAAGAAAGAGATTCCTACAGATGATATTCTTAAGATATATACACTTCTTGAATCAAAGGGTGTTGTTAAGATCTAACTATTTATACTCCCAAACTACCTGATATTTCATATCTGTAGCTTGTGCTGTTTCAGCAGATACAATATTTATTCCTCTATTTAATCCTTCATGTTTAATTGCTGCCCAATTTTCAGGGTATGTGATATCAACTTTAAGTCTGTCATCAATTGTTCCAGGTTGTTTGAACATCTTAACATCAAGCGTTATATTCTCATCTGATGTTGTTATTGGGAATGCTAGTGTTGATGCTTTTGAGATTGAGTATGTGAGAGTGAATGTTTTGGTTGAGTTGATTGGTGTATTAAACCAACCTCCTAATACTTTAAATCCTTTCTCTGAGTATATAGTGTACTTACCATCAAGAACCCCTTCAATCTTTTCAACAACTGCATTCTGAGGAAGATATATTCTCATGTAGTTTTCATAGTCTCCTTGAGGATATATTCTTGTTGTTGATATGTTCTTAACATTAACTGTGTAGGTATAGTTAATTGTGCTCTCATCTTTAACATCAATTGTTAGATGGTTGCTCTTTTCTAAGAATGCGTTCGCTTTATTAGCTCCCCAGTTCCAATCGATTGCTACAGGTGTTCCAATATATCCATTATCTAGTTTTCCAGACCATCCCATTGATGTGAAATATGTATCTGATGTCTTATCCTTAAAGTACATCATCATATGTTTCTGATCTAGTGACTCCACAATTACACTTGCAATATCGTTATACTGTTGAAGATCAGATGAAAGGAGTCTCTTAACTGTTTCATTTGCTAGATTTGCCAAGAATGTTGATTTGTTTGTACTTCCTGGTGTGAAATCCACATGCATCTGATATATCTTACTATCTAAGTTTGATGATGTTACCTTCTCACTTTCTCCTGCAATCTCAACTCCACCCCACTTATCCAACAACTTTTTCAAAAACTGAGTATCGATTGTGATTAGGCCGTTAATCTGTGTTCCTGGATCATATTCTTTTAAAAAGAACTCAGCACTTTCTGCAGTCCCTTTTAGATCTGGGTCCCAGTTTGAAAGAGAGAGATTCCAGGTTGTATTTCCAAGGGCATTTCGCATTGAAAGAGGTGGTGTATATACACCGTTTTTAAGTTTTAACTGTCCATCTATATTGTATACATCATCAACCTTTAGCTCTCTAATCTGTCCACCTTCAAGTGCAAGAATTGCGTAACTTGAGATCCATCCACCTGTGCTTCTAAGCTCTGTCGGATTTTGAAGAAGAATTAGATATCTCTGTCTACTATCCTTTCCAAGAAGTGTTGGAAGAAATCTTGAGATCTGTGAGAGTGGTTCTATTGATTGGTTAAGTGTTCTGTTATATTCCTTCATTTCCACTAGATATTGCTGTGCAAACTGAGGGAACTTTGTACTATCAACTGTATCAATTAGGTTTGTTGCAAGAGAGAGATTATATGCTGCTTTTTCAATCTTAGAGCTGTTTTTTGAAAGCAGATCCAACTGCTCTCTATACTCTCTGTTTGTAGCTGGTTTATCACTTTGGAAACTGATTGCTGGTTCAAACTCAGAGATATATTGTCCCAGTGGAACAAGTGCACTACTCATCTCTTTTGCACCAGATATCCCATACTGTGTACCAAAGAGAAGTTGAGATGTGTTATTGAAAAGTTCTGTACTGTTTGTAATTGTGAACAACCATTCAAGATTATTAAATCCTTTGCTAATCTTCTCTACATTATTCTCAACACTTTGTAGTTTCTTTGAGGTATTTTCTAGATCAAATGAACTGGCGTGTGTCATTGCTGATTTAACATTTAGATATGTGAGGGTCGAACCAAATATTATTGAGATGATTGGCAAAACCAAGAAGTATCCAACTACAGCTATTGTTACAGCAAGAAGTGTGTACATTGGAATCTTCTTAGAATTGTATGAGCCTTTAATCCTATTCCCACTATCTTTCACAAGGAGTGTGAACTTTGAGAAAGGTTTTAATATTTTTTCTAAAAGATTTCCAAGTGGTGTTTTAATTGTTGTTGAACTAATCTTGTTTTCAACCTCAATCTGTTCTAGTTCTCTGTTTTTTCTTGGGCTTTCAAGTATTCGAACTGCTGATTTTGGAAAAAGTTCTGAGATTGTTTCAATTAGGGTCTGTTCAATATCAATTTTTTGCTCCCAGCCGTAGGTACTTGCGTTTGGAGCAGGGACATAGTGGTCAAGATTAAGTGTATTGTTATTTCTAATACTCTGCTCAAACCTAATCTGTGTATTTTCAGGATTAATCTCAAGAAGTTTGTATGCAATGGAAAGTGTTGTGTAGTCGTTGTTATTTGAAAGTGAGATCACCTCTCCTTCAGTCTGTTCACTAAATGTTAGTTTTAATATTCCATATACAGCATCTGAGATATTGATGAGATAGTGGAGATCTAGTCCCTCTCCATTGATTACAAGCTCACCCTTGTTAACACTTCCATCTATTAGTTCTTTTACAATTGGGTCAGAGATATTTGCAACTCCAGCTCCAAGTACTGTTGCCATTCTAACAATTCTGATATTTAACTTACTCTTATCCCTAAACTCCGCACAAAGTGTCTCGCAATATTTCTGAAGCTCAAGTGCTGAGTATGGGGATGGGGTGTTGGAATTACTTGTGTACATATATGCACTAAGTTGCTGGTTTAGAAACTGGCTTGTTAGAAGTGTTGCCTTTGCATTGTGTTTTTGAGCTGTTTTTAGTGTTGTATTAAGGTAGTTTGATTGTTCAAGAAAGTCTTTGCTAGTGAAGGATTCTTGTGAGTTTAGGTAGTCGTTAAGAAGATAGAATACATAGTCAACTCTACCTAAGCTTTTGTATAGATTATCGAGTCCGTTAAAGTCAATGAAGTCTGCAGATCCAAGTTTTTTTAGTTGGGAAACATACTCTTTATTACGAGAGTTATACTGATCAACAATGATAACTCTTCCTCCCTGTTCAATTAGTGTTTTTGCAAGTTGAAAACCAAGCGCACTTCCACCATGTGCAATTAATGATATTGGAGTATTTAGTTTTATCTTTCCAAATTTATCATTCATCACTGCTTTCTATATTTATTGGTATTGGGAACTGATATGATCTTACATTCAAATTAAATCCGTCTCTAACAATAACAGGAAATTGTAAATCTTCATAACCACTTTCACTTAGTTTAAGCTGATACTCTTTTGAATTTAGGGATTGGGCATTAACAGGTGTTTTATTTAAGAACTCACTGTCTAAGAATAGATTAGAGGTTGAGGGTGAGTTTTGAACAGTTAGATACCCTTTATCCTTCGATGTAGGGGATTTTGTGTAGTATAGAAGATAACCAGCTGTTGAATCTGCAGGTCCGATTTCGATATCAATAATCACCTCTGTGTTTCTTTCAATATCGATATTAAACTTTCTTGTTTTGTAGAAACTTACATTAGTTGAGACTCTTTTAAGTACGATTTCATATTCTCCAGCTGAAAAATTCGAGAGAGTTAGGGGTGTTTCACCATAGTTTTTACCATTAATTATCACCTCATTTTTGCTGTTTGGAGAGGTAACTGTGATGGTTGTATTGTTGTAGAAATCTTTTAGGAAAGGGATGTTGCTGACTATCTTTTCAGTTGGAATGAAGTATAGCAGTGATGCAAGAATCACGGTGATTAAAATGAGAATTGTGGCAGATTTTAGCTTTTTCATACACAATCATTATATTACCCAACCGATACCATGTCTAGAAAAACTTAATAGGAATACTTTGATTCTGGAGATTCTTTTTTCTGCTCACCCTGTTCCTTCTTATTCACAGACGCTCTAATATTTATGAAAAGTATTAGTAGCATTGTCAAAAGAAGAGATCCAAGAAGCAGTACCATGCGAAGTGCTCCTGCGCTGAAAAGTGCTAAGATTCCAAAAAGAAGTGCAATTGATGCTTCCACCATTAATATTCTTCTAGGTGAGAAGTTAAGTTTAATCAGTTGGTGGTGAAGATGATCTTTTCCGTTAATCCTCATTAGATCAATTAGATTCTTTGGTTTATAAGTAAAGTATCTTTTGAGAAGTACAAATGTTGCATCAACAAGTGGAAGCGCAATGATGATAATTGTTGTTGCGACCTTTGTTGTGTTAAGAAGTGCAAGTGTTGCAATTAAAAATCCATATACAGTCTTTCCAGTTGAAAGCGAAAATATCTTTGCTGGGGGGAAGTTGAAGTACAGAAAGCCAGATATTGCACCTGTCAAAAATAGTGAGATAACAACAAGAGCTCCGTTAAAACTTCTAAATGCAACAATTGAAATTAGTGTTAATGCAATAATCATATTTGTTTCAAGCAGTCCATCTGAACCAGATACCCACTTCATTGCATTAATACACAAAATTATCCAAGGGATAATGAGTAGATCTCCTGGGAATACGAGAGATATTGTAACTGTAAGTATGGTTGAAGAAAATGTCAGACACTCTAGATCAATAAATCCAAGAAGTGGGATTGTCACACTTGCAAGATCAACCACAAAGAGTGCAACAATGACAGATGCAAGTAGATGCATAATCATCTGGAAAGTTGCAGGAAGATTATATATATCATCTAGCACACCAGTTAGTGTGAGCAGTCCAACTGCTACAAAAAATGCAATTAGACTTGGTGTCATATCAATTAGAAATGGCGTTATGATAAGGAATGGAAGTAGAACTGCAAGCCCACCAAGTGTTGGGGTTGCCTTTTTATGACTATGTCTTTCTGGATTATCATACTTATTCAATCTTGTTGATCTTCCTTTTCCTGGGATATCAATAATTCCATGCTTTTTTGCAAAATATCCGATTAATGGTGTTAGAAGAAGTGCAATTGCAAGAGCTAGAAGAGGAACTAGTATGAACTGGAAGTATTTAAAATAACTTTCTGGCAGGAAGAGAAGTTGCTCCTGTGTTAAGAGAAGTTTTGAAAGTAGCTCTGTTGTATTGTTTAGTAAACTATCCATAGTAGGCAACTGTAATTCTTAATATTAACAGTGTAATTAGAAATATAGAACAGAGAGATATAAATAACAGTAGGTTTGTCATCTCTCTTTCTTTGTGAAAATACTTATACGCAACCTGAGAACCAACTATTAGAATTAGAAGTGAAAGAGTTGGTAGTGCAAATATATACTCAGTATCAACTAATTTCTTTTTAAGGGAGGTGAAGTATGAAAGCATTGGAATCTGACTTGGAAGTGAGTAGTAGGTTGAGTATATGTAAAATACACCGATTAAAATAAGTGAGATTGAGAGGATAATTAGAAACCAGTTTAGGGGTGTTCTTGCAAAACTAACAATCTCAAAATATATGAAGGTCTTTTTAAAGCGTTCCTTAATCTTGTAAAAGATATTAACAAAGGGCGATCTCATACCTAAATCGAGCTGTACCGGCTTATTAACTTTCTCTTTGGTGGATCTCTTTTTTGCCATTTTGAAAATTATATCACTTTTGCGCGTTTGCAATTGAAATGTAATCAGCAAGCTTTAGTTGAGAGGGTCTCATATCTAAAAAGTTCTGCTCAATATTATTAAATGCTTTTAGATTATTTCTAAGCATCTTTCTTGGATTAGAGTGTGCGCTTTTTACAATCTGTTCAAAGATTTTTAGATTATTAATCTTTTTAAGATTCTCATTTCTTTTAAAATGTACAAAACAGCTATCAACCTTAGGTTTTGGTGTGAAAGATGAAGGTTTAATTGTAATTACCTTCTTACAATCAGCATATACTTGAGTGTTAATGGAGAGTGTAGAAGAGTTTTCTAAATCACAATACTTATCCGCTACCTCTTTTTGAATTATGAAGTAGAAGTCAGAAACTGAAAGCATCTGCTCAAGTACAATCCTAATGATTTTTTTGGAGATATTGTATGGAAGAGAGCCGTATGCAACCCATTCAGGTCCAACTTCAAGTTTAGTTATATCTAATTCTAAGAAATCTGAGTTGATTACATTAATATCTGGAAATTTAAGTTTAAGAAATTGTGCAAGCTCAGTATCTTTTTCAATCACAGTTATATTAAGACCTTTTTGCTCAAACAGTTTAGTGAAATATCCATCTCCTGGCCCAATCTCCAATACTGATCTTGGATTATTCTCACATGCTTTATCTACAATCTTCTGTGCAAGATGTGCGTTTGTGAAGAAGTTTTGTCCAAGGGACTTTTTTAATTTCAATCTACTCTTAGATCCCATATTTTATCTTTTTTAAGGTATTCCATATTGCAGTCATTACATTTTGCCTTATCCTTACTAAATGTTAGTTCACCCTTACAATCAGGGCAAACAAGTATATCTTCAAGTTTCTTATATTCAACTCTCTCTTTACCATCCTTCTCTAGAGAGGTCCGCATTATGATGCTAGGAGTAATCTTTAAAAAAGAAAGGGTACTTTGAAGCATCTTTTCGATTAGTAGGAGAATTGAGAGTGGAAGAATCCTTTTTATGAAAGGTATTCGCAAGAATGATGTACCGATTGTTCTGGATACTTTAAAACCATATTTCTTAAGTGATTTTAGAATGAATCTTGGATGAAATACTAAGAATACTGTCTCCTCACCATCAGATCCTTCGTAGTTGCCACTGTTAATCTGTCTTCTATCCATCTTTAGAAGTTCCAAAAACCTCAAAGATAGTAAACTCTTAAGAATCTGTTTTATGTGTATAGAGTTGGCGAACTCCTGTATGTACATACTTTTACTGGTAAGGACTACTTCCAGCTGTTCTAGGTATGTCTGGGGGCTTTCTATATGGTGTAGAACACGCATCATCATAGCTCCATCTATACTATTCTCTCTAAAAGGTAGTTTATATACATTTGCAGCAATAAGTTCTACATTCTTATACTTACCTCTAAGTTCATCTCTATTTTTAGCAAGTGTTTCTAGAGAATAGTCCAGTATTACTGGGTTTGTGTATCTATCTGCATATAGGTCTGTAAGTCTTCCATATGATCCACCAATATCAAGAAACCACTTTCCACTTTGATTCTTAAAAAGTTTTTTTAATGCAATTCTCTCTGCACTATCTTCATACTCTCTATTATCCCAATATGTTTTATAGTCGTATTTATACTTGTCGTAGTTTGATATTTTCACTATTTATATATTCTTAACTTAACTGTCTCTTCCTGTATCTTTTTAAGTATACTATCAATCTGCTTTTTATCCTTCTTACTCTCAGCACTTCCAAGCTCAACTCTTAACATTTTCATTCTTTTCTCAATTCCCATCTTAACAATATTTCGGTATAGCTGTTCTAGATCATATGAACTTAACTCGTTTTGGTGCAGAAGAAGGCTTGATATATATGAACTTCTTTGCTCATCAAGAGAATTCATCAACTCTTTTACATTCTTAAAATCATCTGCCTTAATCTTATTTAATATGTCTAATACTTTCTCATCATATATATATTCCAGCATATGTTCATCCGGTACTTTGATTGTGTCTTTGTTTAAGATGGAGAGAAGGTAGTGGTGGTATATTGTTAATCTCTTTTTAGTATTAATCTCCTGTTTCTGTTGTATTCCTTCATTCCGCAACTCCTGGCCTTTACCCTCAAGAGATATCCCTGTTATCTTTTCAACTTTCGAGAGGTAGAAAGATGCGAGGGATGGATCTTCAATCTCTTTTAAAAGGGTTTCTACATACTTTTTGAATAGATTGAAGTCTTTAAACTCAGTTAGATCTCTATTCTTTGTAAAATGTGAAACAAGATAGCTAAAGAGATCCTCCCTTTTGCTTGGAAGATTAAGTGCCTTTTTAGAATCTTTTTGAATTAGCTCATCTAGATCTTTATACGGCTCTACACTTGTCGCATATGCGTTGATTCCTAACTTACTTGATATTACAAATGCTCTTTCAAGTGCCTTCTGACCAGCACTGTCACTATCAAATGCAAAGAGTAGGTTAGGGGAGAGTCTTGAAATTAGGGTCACCTGCTCCTCTGTTAGTGCTGTTCCAAGTGGTGCAACAATGTTTTCAAGTCCAATTGCATGTGCTGATATTACATCTGTACTTCCCTCACAAACTATACATAGATCCTCTTTTCTAATTGCTTGCCTGCTCTCATATATCCCATACACACCAAGTCCTTTATGAAATATTGGAGAATCGGCACTATTCATATACTTTGGACCGTAGTCATTTCCAGGTAATATTCTTCCTGAGAATGCAATTACATTTCCTCTGCTTGAAAGTATTGGAAACATCACTCTATCCCTAAACTTGTCGCGCAAAACACCGATTTTAACAACAAAAAGACCTGATTGTATTAGATCATCCTTTGAATATCCCTTTAGTTTTTGAATATGAGCAAGAAGTGAGGAGGTTTTTGGTGCATATCCAACTGAAAACTTCTCAATACTCTCTTTAGATATACCTCTTTTAGTTACATATTCCAGTGCATGTTTGTTTCTTCCCTGCATTAGTTCATATGCAAAATATCTTTTTGCAATATCGTTTAAAGACTCAAGTTTTTTAAATTTTCCATCAGACTTTCCTTTTTCAATTGTCACTCCAGCCTCTTTAGCAAGCTTTTCTAATGTTTCAACAAAATCAATCTTTTCAACCTCTTGGATGAATGTGAAGATATCGCCACCTTTTCCACAACCAAAGCACTTAAATATCTGAAGTTCTGGATTAACACTAAATGATGGGGTTTTTTCACTATGAAATGGGCAAAGTCCTACGAAGTTTCTTCCAGCATTCTTAAGCTTTACATATCTTC
>CAYQNB010000025.1:0-3740 GCA_964418805.1 uncultured Candidatus Saccharibacteria bacterium
ATCCTTCAATCTGTGAACACTTTTTAGAAGGAAAGCTCTCTGATTTTAACAGTTCCCCTTCTATTAATTGAAACAGTACACAACCTGCAGCTCCACTATTACTCTTTGCTTTAATCCCCTTGATTATTGTCATATGATTCCAGCTATTTCCATCTAAGTCCTCATATGAATATGAGGTTAAATCATACTTTACAATACCCGTATCAACTGAAACATTCTCTGGAAGTGGAGAGTTTGTTAATGTTGAAAACTGTTTTGCCTCACCATTGTAACTACCAAGCGATACAATGAAGAGGGTGGGGTCATAGTGATCTGGTGCAACAGTAATATGACCACTCCAGTACTCCATTGCATTATCCATACCTTTATATCCACCTGTACCTTTTTCAAACCAATTTCCAATCAACCTTCCTGGGATATCATAGTCAATTCTTCCTTGAATTGGTTCAACGGTTCTTGGGTTTCTCTCAATCATTACCTTTTTAACATCATCACTCACGTAATCATATGGGTTTGCAGTGTATATTTTCCAAGGTTCTCCCTCATAGCTTTCAACATTTATGAAATTTGTTAATGGTTTTGTAGTATCCCAAACAGCAAAATCTAAAGTCTGTCCTCAAGATCCATATTTCCAGCATAACCACCGCTATCTTTAACTTTCTCATATCGCTCTTTAACCTCACCACTTAGTTCTGTTGCAAGATCAAAGTATGTTAGGAAGGTGCAAGTATGAGAAAATACAAATCGATATTCTTCAAATTTATCAGTGGGGTCATTTGGATTTTCTCTTGGTCTGGCGCTAATCTCCGTGATTATCCCATCGGCCATTGCGTACACTTCATATGCGTCTCTTGGGGAATTGTATTGAGCAGGTGAGAAATACATATGATCAATTGGTGTTACATGACCTCCAATCATTAGGCCATATGGAATTAGGACCAAGAAGTCTTCCTCATCCATTGGAAGATGCGTTAGTTGCACTTCACCTTCACCTTCACAATTCCCATTGCTTAACTTCTTTCCTGCACTAACAGCTGCATTTTCTTTCTTGATATCTTCAATAATCTCCACAATCCCATTATTTGAGGTCGGTAAACCGCTTTGTTTACTAGATGTTAATATTTGAAAAACAACTAATCCGATTATGGTAATCGCTATGAAAACAATTAGAAAAAGTATGAATTTGGACTTTCTTGGGTGAATAGAAATCCAATTTTTAATCTTTTGAATCATTAGATAAATAATATATGATTTAGTATTATTTTCAATAACTTATATATAGATGCAGACGATCTTCAATATTATCTCTTCAAAAATATTACCTCTCTCTTATAATATTCCCTTTATTATTGCAGTAGACGGTATAGATGCATCAGGGAAAACAACTTTTGCCAATGAATTTTCAAAGTATCTACATGCCAAAGGAAGGGACGTGATTAGAATATCAATTGATGACTTCCATAATCCTAAGGAGATTAGGTATGCAAAAGGGAGAGATTCTCCAAAAGGATACTTCTTAGATTCCTTCAATTACACAGCATTCTTGGAAAACACTATACTACCTCTTAAAAGTGGAAAGCTAAGGTATAAGGAGAGATATTTTAGTTACATCACAAACTCTAGAATCAAAGGTGCATACAAAAAAGCACAAAAGGACTCAATAATAATTGTAGATGGAATCTTTCTTTTAAGAGACGAGCTAATAAAATATTGGGACTTCAAGATATTTCTTGATATTAATATTGAGACTTCGCTACAAAGAGCAATAAAAAGAGATACAGAGAGAGATTATTTGGGTAGTAGGAAAGCCATTATTAGAATGTATAAGAATAGGTATATACCAGCTCAGAAGTACTACCTTAAAATTGCAACCCCTAAAACGAGAGCTGATCTCGTAATAGATAATAATGATTACATAAGTCCTGTGATAGTATAGAGAATGACAATACCTACACACATAATTGCGTCAGCAATAGCAGGCAAACTTTCTGGAGACTATGTAACAGCCATAATCGCTGGAACATTCGTAGACTTTGACCACCTAATTGCATACTTCAGACATGGTGAACTATTTAACAGAAGATTCTTTAAGAGAATATTTTCAAATGAGGAGGATCCTTGGAATGAGCAAAGAGGTTGGTTCCATAATATATATGCATTTGTAATAATAAATAGTATTGCGTATATCTTCTTTCCTAGTCTTTTTCTTCCAATACTTCTGGGATATGGATCACATATAATATTAGATCTGATTGATAGGTCTGAGGTATATCCATTTTTTCCAAACAAAAAGATAATACTGAGGGGATGGATTAAGTATGGGACAGTACAGGAGTTAATACTATTCTTCATACTCCTTGCAACTTTTCTAATCATTTAATCATGGTATAGTAGGTAACTTAGTTAATACATGAAATTATGGGTAAGTATAAAGCAGTATTCTTTGATCTAGATGACACACTCTACGACTACAAAACATCAGACAAACTGGCAATGGAGAACCTATACTCCGTCTTTAACTCAATACATCCAATTGCGCGAGAAGAGTTTGATAAGATATATAAATTAGCCAAAGGTGAAGTGAAGCGAGAACTTGCTGGAACTGCATCTTCACACAACAGAATCCTATACCTAGAAAGATTAATCGAAAAAACAAAAAACACAGTAATTCCTGAAGATACCCTCAAACTATACCACGCATACTGGGATCTCCTGATTGAGAATATGAAGCCATTTGATGGAGTATTGGAGACAATGGACAAGATTAAAAAGGCTGGAATGAAGATTGGGATAATTACAAATCTAACAACATATATTCAGATGAAAAAGATTGCGAAATTAGGACTAACAGATCTAATTGATTCACTCACAACATCAGAAGAGGTTGGAGTGGAGAAACCACACCCTGCGATGTTTCTAGAGGGTATGTGGGACTTAGGTGTGCTGCCACAGGATGCGATAATGATTGGGGATGATGCAGACTCTGATATAGAGGGTGGCAATGCGGTGAAAATGACAACAGTTCAGATTACAATTGCAGGTAATGAGACTTTTAATGATAAGGATGATCTAAGAACTGCAAACCATTATATTGATTCAATGCCAGAACTACTTCCACTGCTTGGATTGTAGATTAGCTTTTACACACCTAGACCAACGAAAGAATTAGTAAAAACACCCCTTGTGGAAGAGTGAGAAGGTAGTGATCTGTAATACCGATGATGATAATTGCAACTAGAATGAAGATTCTAATGTAATCATAGTTATTCTTAATTATATTCTCCACAAGCCTATTCAATATTAAAAATGAAAGAATTGTTCCAACAATAAGACCGTTCTCTGCAAGAAGAAGCAAGAATATATTATGAACCGGCTGTAATAATGATATCCCTGACGTTGTATATGGAAGATTGCTCTCTAGCGTTCTAATGAAATGACCAATACCCACACCATCCATAGGCTTTGACTCAATTGCAAGCTTTGCTCTTTGAATTAATACACTTCTATCCATAGCACTGTTGTCATTTCCTGAAAACAGATTTTGAAACCTCTCAAATAGAAGTGGTGGAAGCATTAAAAATGCACCTTTTCTCTTTAAGATATATCTAATTAAAACAATGGAAAAGAGTAGTAGTAGAAGGAGTATATGAACTCGTGAGAATGTTAGTAACATAGCAAAGGATGATATGAGAATCATATATATTCCAAGCTTTCTCTGATTAAGTCTGAATGAAAATATA
>CAYQNB010000025.1:3750-8849 GCA_964418805.1 uncultured Candidatus Saccharibacteria bacterium
ACGTAAAACAAATTTCTCCCATATTAAAATCACTACCGAGTATTGAGGCAAAAAGAAGATATCCTGCAAAAACATTTGGATGTGGAAACGTTCCATATGCTCTAAGAACCTCACCACTCGAAAGACTTAAAAAGCTTGATCCAATGGAACCAGATTGTAGAATCGATTCGCCAAGAAATGAAAGCCCTATACTTTTTGAAAGATACACCTGCAATATTCCAATTAGAACTTGGATGGTTAGTGAGAATGCAAAGACCTTAAGGATCAGTATGATATGTTCCTTCTTAACCATCTGTTTTAGATATCTAAATGATATGGAAAGAGTTATGAAATATATTACAAATCTAAATATATGAATTAGGGAGAGTACATTTAGATTTAGAAAAATTAGAAGTGTAAAGAGGATGAGGATAACAAGATACTTTTTCCAATTAACAATCCTAAATACTGTAATCGTTAATATACTGAAAAGAGTCAGTAACATGAACATATCAAGAATTGAAAGAGTGGGGGATAGGTAGTTCACAAATACGCCTCTTATATATACCTCAGAAAAGCTTGGGAATGTAATTGTAATATTTAGTGGTAAGACAGCTACAAGAAGAAGAATTGACGCAAGTACACTATCCTTTAATCTCTTTCTAATGACTAACCAGAGTACTAGAAATACTCCAACTATTAGTGACTTGTGAATACTCTGTGGGAGAAGAACTAGAAGTGTAAAAAATGATATACCGATGAAAATATAGTCTAGATTTCTAATGAAATATCGAAGTATCGAAGACTTAATATTTAACAACATACCAGATTATATTATTTCTTTGCGCTGATGACTACTCTTGCTCTTCCTCTGACTCCTCACCATCATCTTTGATCTCAGAAACAACACCTAGTTCCTTCTCACTCTTAGGTACAATTCTGACATATCTTTCAAAATCCTCACCAAAACTCTCTGTTGTAATGTCATCAAATTTGCCAAGAACTGTATGAACAACTCTTCTGTCTGATGCACTCATCGGCATTAGATCAACTGGTTCACCAAGAATCCTTGCATCATCTGCCTTCTGCATTGCAAGTTTCTCAATCTTTTCAATTCTTTGCTGTCTATATCCTGCAACATCTACAAGAATTGCAACTCTTTGATTCTCATCCTCTGCCTTCACCTTATTTCTAACAATTGTACTTAGAATATACTGAAGCCCCATGAGGTGCCTTCCTCTGTTTCCAATCATATACCCTAGGTCTTGGCCATCAAATGTAACTTTCGCAACTGCAATGCCCTCATCTCCCTCTTCTACTACCACACTAACATCTGCTCCAACCCCAAGAAGTTCATTAAACTTCTCTGCCTCTTGTACTACAATCTTCTCTATTTTTGAAAAATCCATAATTTGAAAGATTTAATTTATTTCATACTCTTTTTAAATAGATTTTTGAAAGCTGTAATGCTTTTATCTTTATCTATGAAAAAGTACTGTATCATGAACATGATTGATTGAATCAACCAATATACACCCAATACTGCTGGTGTGCTAAGTGTGATGAAGCCGGTCATAATTGGAAAGATTGTGTTCATAGAACTCATCATCTGTGTTTGCATCTCCTCTGGACTCATCTGTTCGTTCTTCTTTCTCTTTTTAGTTACAGCTGTAGTTGTTTGCATAGCTTGCATGAATCTTGTTGAAAAGTATTGTGTTACAGCAACAGAAAGAGCGAGCAGGAGGTATGCGATTGCAGTTGGGGAAAAGTTTCCTAATAGTTTTGCAACATTGCTATATGTTTGTGAAAGATCAAGCATGAAGAAGTTCATATTTATTGATGGATCTTTTACAGAACCAAATACGAAATCCCTAATGAAAGGGTACAGTCCGTCAAAATTATTAACTGTCACAACATTAATAACCTGAATGATTGCATATAGTACAAGTATCTGAGGCAGGAAGTTTCCAAGACATCCAAGTGGGTTGTAACCTGTTTCTTTGTACAGTTTCATCTGTTCTTCTGCTAGTTTCTTCTGGTTTGATGCATACTTTTTCTGAATTGCCTCTAGCTTTGGTTTAAGTCCCGACATCTTTCTTGTCATCTCTGTCTGCTTTTTTGTTGCAGGAATCATGATGAACCGCAATATTATTGCCATTACAATCACTGCCCATCCAAGATTTTCACCAAAGATTTTGTAGAAAACCATTAGGACATTTAGGAATGGATGAAAGAGAAGTGTATTCCAAAGTGTTGCAAACATAATATTTCTGTTAATTTGAATCTGCTGGATTATACAGCATATATGGAAGTTGTAAAACTAAGCGACAGGGTCATATGTGCCTGGTTTAGTCCAGGGATTGCATCTCAAAACCCTTTTTATTGCCAAAAATGAACCTTTAATGCTTCCATATTTCTCAATTGCTTCATATCCATACTCTGAACAGGTCGGTACATGTTTACAATATCTAGTATTTGGAAATATCTTTCCCATGATTCCATGGTCATATGAGAGTGTTTTTTGATATATGCGTATTAGAAAGAGGAGGATATATTTCATAATATTCCAAGCTCCATTAACTGCTTTTTGATCTCAACTTCAAGCTCCTGAAAGTTAGCACAATCCTTAAATGCCACATACTGAAAGAGGGTGGGGATATCGATCTTTGGAAGTATTGGTGCGAATATATTTCTAAGTCTTCTTGTGACTTTATGTCTGATTACTGCATTTCCTACCTTAGAGCTCACTACAAAACCCACCTTGCTATTCTCAAATGATGCATCCTTTAGTGCAACTAGCATCCCAAACTCACCTTTGGATTTTCTGCCATTGTTATATACTCTCTGGAATTCTTTTGCATTGAGGCGATACTTTTTGGATAGCATGATTAAACTATCTAATTTTTGCTTTTGGTCCTTTTCTAAGTAGCTTGAACTCTTCTGATACTGTTAGTGCTTTTCTTCCTTTTAGTCTTCTTCTCTTTAATACGTTCTTTCCACCTTTATTACTATTTCTAGCAAGAAATCCTAGCTTTCTAACTCTTCTTAATTTTTTTGGTTGAAATGTTCTTTTCATTATTATTACTGTTAAAAACCGTTTGGATTATATCTTATGTATTCTGTTGTGTAAATCCCATTCTTTTAAATACATTCTTCTCATCATCTCCACCAGAGTGGGTTGGGGCTTGGTTTGTAAATTCTGGGACGGTGAAGGAGAATACAGATCCTTTTCCAAGTTCACTTTCAACTGCAACTGCACCACCCATTAGTTTAACAAGGTTAAAGGAGACGTATAGTCCTAGTCCAGTACCTCCAGGTCTTACAATTGGCATAGGTTGTTTCTGCATCTCCATTCTCTTTTCAAACTGTTCTCTATCCTCACTATTTGAATACTGTCCAACTCTGTAGAACTTCTCACCCAAATGTTCAATCTCTTCTTTTGGTATTCCAATACCACTATCCTTAACACTTACCTTTACAAATCCATTAAGTTTTTCATATCCGATCTCAATACTTCCTTTCTCTGTATATTTAACGGCATTAAGTACAAGATTATCTATTACCTCTGCAATCCTTATCTTATCAGCATATACAAAGCACTCACTCTCATTTGGTTTGAATATCAACTCCAAACCTTTATTTTTTACCTTGTTTTGCACAGCAAGAATTGAGTCGTTGATGGTTGAGATGAGGTTTACCTGTTCAAGGTGCATCTCCATCTTATCAGCATCAATCTTTGTTGAGGTGAGCATAGCTTCAAGAAGTCTAACCTCTCTGTCTAACGCCTCATTTAAACGAAGAGAGTGGGTGGTGAAATAGTTCGAGTTAAACTGTGCAGGAGTATCTTTTGCTTTCTGTTCTAAAAGTCCAAGTGACATCTTCATAATGGAAAGGGGAGTACGTAGTTCATGTCCCATGATATCCAACATGTCTCTTTCTCTTCTGCTTGCTGCTTCAAGGTTTTGTAGCGCACTTTCTTTGTCTCTAAGGATTTGAGCATTATAAACAACAATTGCAGCCCATGAACCAAAAACATCTAAAACTTCAAGATCATCACTGGAAAACTCACTCTTATGTGAAAGAATATCAACAACCCCAACTACCTCATTTTTATATATTATTGGTAAAACTAAAGCAGATTTAATTCTTGCAAACTTTTGAATAATGTTTGCAATCTTTTGAATATTTTTAGGAGCAAGTTCAGAGAGCGATGTAGATATCAGTGGCACTTTTTCCAAGTAGGCTCGGACAACTAAGTTGTCTGCCATTGATAACGGATATTTAATCTCGGTCACTTTAATTGGGAGAAGTTTTTGAGCAGCATTAGAAAGAGCGGAGTTTGTTGATACCACTGGTCGTAAATAATCATCTTCTTTAATAAAAAAGTTGCCACCAGCAAATTTGAGTTCTTTTGCCATTATATCAACTACATTTTGCATAACCACATCGACTTCCAGGTTTTGAACAAGAGTTGATGCAACTTTTTGTAAGCTTTCGCTTCTCTCCAACTCACTTCTCAATCTTTTAATTTCTTTATTTTGAAAAATCCTCAACATTGCTAATATAATAGAGGAGGAGAATTTAAAATACAATCAAATACAATGAAAGAAGCTCAAATTTGGTACGACGGATTACCGAAAGATAGTTCACTGAAAAAGTGTATTGATCTGTACAGACCTTTTGGGAGAAGGGATTTGAACGTTCTATATAGATCATACCAAGGAGCACTCTTCCTCATGTTAGATTCAGTTCCTGAAGAAATGAGAAGTAAATCGGCGGAGATTTCCACGATAGGAATTGTAATTAATATTTTTTTGGATGACTTTGCCGACAAAAAAGGGGATAAGAAATTTATAGAAATGTTTCGGATATTAATTTCCGACGAAACTCTTAAAGAAAATGAAACGGATGAATATCTCGCAATAAAGAACATTTGGCATATCTATTCAAATGAAATTAAGATCTCTCCTTCTGGAAAAAATCTACACCCTCTTCTACTAAAAGAGTGGGGCGAGCTTGTGGAGGCGAATCTATATTCAATCGAGATAAATAATGGATCAGCCACTAAGTATTCATATAGATATAGCCTAGAAAAACTTGCTGCGAATATGCATCACGTA
>CAYQNB010000026.1:0-1184 GCA_964418805.1 uncultured Candidatus Saccharibacteria bacterium
ATTGAAATATGTTGGGAAAATGTGAAAATACCCGATTCATTATTTTGATGTCGGGAAAACAATCTTAAGCATTTTTTCTTTGGTTTCTCCAAATATCTTGTGCATATGGGTATTTTATAGCTAATCTTTGACAATGTAAACAGTGATTGAGTTAAGTCCGAAGTCATATGTTTCAATCTCTTTAATTCCTTCTAGATTTAGTTTTTCTCTTGGGTATCTTCTTGGGTGTTTAACAATTAATGCACCTTTGAACTTCTTTGTTTTAGGATCAATGTTTCCAGGGAGTAGTTTTGCAGATCCATTAATAACCTCTTCCATCTTTCCTAGCTTTTTTGTGTTGTATAGCTTGTATGGTGGATCCATGAAGATTATGTCAAAGGAGAGTCCATCCCTAACTGCACCAAAAAGATATTCTTCTGATTTCTGCTTAACTACCTCTGTTACTGATCCAAATCCTGTTTTAGCAATATTTCCCTCAATTATTCTAAATGCGTGCTTACTTGCATCTACAAATGTTGCAAACTTTGCTCCTCTTGAGAGTGATTCTAGTCCGAAACTTCCAGAGCCAGCGTATAGGTCGAGGATTGTCTTTTTAGCTATATCACTTCCCAGAATATCAAATATTCTAACCTTCATTCTATCTGTTAGTGGTCTAGTATTCTTAGGGATATCTATATTGAAGTTTTTAACACTTCCACCTGATATTCTAAGAGTTCCTTTAATTGTTGGTTCTTTGCTTAGAAGTCTTTGTTTTAGAAACTCTTCCTCTTTTGCTTCAAGCTCTTCAAGTGACTCAACATGCCACTTGCTTTTCTCTTTTCTCAATTTTTTAAATGAATCGTATTTTAAACTCATGGGCTATTATACCATTACTAATCAATTACAACTCCTTCTATGACTAATCCTTCTATTGTTAGGTTGCCCAGATTTATGCTAAGGACACTTGTCGTACACCACTGTGATACCTCTGCTCCAAGTGTTGCTGCAATTCTATACTGATATGTATTTCCGTTTGTAATTGCTGAATCATCGTGAGATGTTGCGTTGGGATCCTTTGTAATTAAGTCGGTAAAGGAGCCTGCGTTTGTCTTTTTTTGAATCTTATACCCATCTTCAATTGTATTTGTATCTACCCACTTAATTGTTACAGATCCATTATCATTCCCCTTAACAAGATGACATCC
>CAYQNB010000026.1:1194-8449 GCA_964418805.1 uncultured Candidatus Saccharibacteria bacterium
TCGGCATAGGCCATAGTGCTTACACCCATCGCGAGTGTCACTGCCAACGCTAAATGTTTTATTTTCATATCGTTTTCACCTGGTAGTTGATAATAGTGTTCTAATTCCGTTTGAATACATATGCTGTTTTGAAGTTTGCTGTGGCTGACCAATCACCCTCTGCTCCATTTACATCCCAGAACTTGATTCTCCAGTGGTATGTGGTGCCATTAAATGAAAGTGCGCTACCCGCATATGTGAATTCTGGTGATCTGCTTCCATCTGTTGTTGTTGTCATACTTGTTTTTCCTGGATTCCACATCATTGTTCCCGCAAAATCTGATTGTGTGTTCACCTGAATTCTGTAGAAGTTTGCACTATCTGTATTAGGGTCATTATGTATAGCCGAAAAGGTTGGGTGTGATACTTCTAGATATTGAGGGTTTGTTGCTCCTTCTGCTTCAAGTGCTGTTGGTGCACTTGGTGCTGTTGTGGTTGTGAATGAGGATATTAATCCTGGTTCACTAAATCTATTTGTTCCAGCATCATCAATTGCATATGCGCGCCAGTAGTAGGTGGTAGCAGTGCTAAGATCACTTTGCAATGTATAAGTTGCTTGTGTTCCAGAGGTATATCTTGTGAAGCTCTCCGCATTCTGTCCACTCCAACCTGTTTGAGTTGCCGTTTGATCAAATGTTTGACATCCTGTAGTCATAGCTAGGTTTGTACACATTTGAACCTTATATTTCATATTATTCGAGTTAACATCGATTGCTGTCATCTTAAGTTGTGGCTTTAGAAGTTGGTTTGTTGCTCCACTTGTTGGAAGATCTGAGGTCGGTCCTAATGTCCCGGTCTCCATCGAAAATCCAACTAGCCAGGTGTCATTGATAGTTGCACTTCCAGCCAGAGTTATCATCGTGTCATAATCAAGATCTTTTAGTCCAGTTGTTAGTGGTGAGTTTATATTCATAATCGATGATGGGACAACGTCTGTAGTACTATGTGCCCATCCTCCAACATCGTCTGTGATGTTGACATTTGCAAGCTGAATTCTTGAGACTACCCTATCTTCATTATCACTGACCATTCCACCCGATGCAATTAGGAAGTTGTTTTCAAATGTAATAGTTGGATCGTGATTAAGTTGTTCCACCCACTCACTTTCAACAGTCATCGGTGTATTTGCTCCTAGCTTTCTTGTTGCAAAGAAGTTGTGGAATGCGTTGAGTCTCAATGCAAATATTCCTGCACTATCCCACTCTTGTGTGTCTCCCCTGATTTGGATTGCTGCGGTTTGTGAGGTGTTTGCAAGTTCGTCTGCATATCCAAGTATATATACAGGCGAGTTATCTGTTGCTTTTGGTGTGATTGATTGTGATGTTAGCTCTGTGGCATTAAGAACAAGTCTTGGTTCATACTTATTCGCTGGTGTTGTGTTTTCAATATCTGCTTTTGTGTAGCCTGCTATCCACCAAAGGTCTAGATCATTGCTAGGTGTCCATGTAATTGAGGCTTTTGCCACGTATGAGGAGGTTAGTGTCCCACCTGCTTCTTGAATATCATATTTAATATCTCCATCTGTCTCTAAATCCTCGATATTAATTGCAACTATTGATATATCTTCAACGTCAGCAAGTGTTCCTACATTTCCACTCCAATACATCTCAACATCAATATCTTCATTGGCTGCTTGCCATACTGTAAACCAGAAGTATGGTGTTTTATAGTTTGCTCCTGTTTGATCAGATCTTTCAATTGCCTGTGAGCTTGAGAAGACTGTACTTCCATGTTTGATTCTAAGCCCACTATCTGCTCCTGTATTATTTGCATTATGTGAACCCCATGCCATGATTAGGTAGTTTTCTCCAACTGTAAAATTGCTTCCTGCTATCCATCCATTTGTAGATTGTGTTGTACCGGTCTGTGCAGCTCCTGGAACTGATGCCCAGCCTGTTGCTGATGATGTGTAACTACTCTCTCTTCTTGCTATGTAGTTTTCAAGCTCGTTTAAGTCTGGACTTCGTGGTCTTGCATTTGTACTAAACAGATATGGTGTGCTTTGAGTCTGTCCCCATACGTTTGCATCGTTTGGAGCAATTGCATATGTTCTCCAGTAGTAAGACATTCCATCTTCTAGATCAGATTGGAAAGTATATGATGCTTGTGTATTTGATGCATACATTGTTCCACTCACTGCATCTTGTCCAGTCCAGCCAGTTTGGCTAACTGTTTGATCAATTGTTTGACATTCAATATCCATTAGAAAGTTCTTACAGATCTCTATCTTATACTTCAGGTTCTCGCCTGAAGGTCCTGCTCCTGTTGTTAGAAGTGTTGGTCTTATGGAAACTCCAGTTGCCCTATCAGCTGGTGAGTCTAGTGTTGGAGCAGCTGGTCCATTTGATTCTTCAGCCCCATTACTTAATGATATTGAGTCATCAGAGTTGTCATCTTTCTGTGAAAAGAGAATGGAAGTGTATGGTGGAATGTTTGAGCCAGTATTGGATGTTGTTGTACAAGAGTGTGTGTGAGTGCTTGATGACTGTGAACCACCTGGACGAGCACCTGCGGTACTGCTTGGTCCACCAGTTGAAATTGTAACGGAGTGTGTATGTGTGTCACTTCCCCCTGTTCCTCCATATGAAGATGCCCCTCTTAAAAATTTATTATCAAATGCTGAAACTCTTGTCCAACCAAGAGGTGGGATTGCATTAGTTGGCATAATGATTCCAACTGGTGGAACTACAGCAGAGTCTGGCTCTGCATATACAACATCAATATACTGGGGTAGATTATTACCGCTTCCAGTTGTACCTCCTGTTGATGTGTGGGTATGGGTTTGTGCTCTATACGATTCAGGTGGGTTCATCGTTCTACAAGTTGAAGGAGCTGTTACAGAACTAGTTGCATATTCACCAGTTGTGGGATGTGTGTGTGTTGTACTTCCACCTGTTGCACCATAGCTGGCAGATCCACGTGGAAAATATCCGTCAAGTGCTGTAAATCTTGTCCAGCCTGTGGGTTGAGCTTGGTCAAAAATAGAGACTGTATCAATTGGGATCTCATCTAAGGCGTTTTTCTCACAAATAACTACATCCATGTATGGGGGTAAGATACTTGTTGAACTAATTGCGTTTTGTAAAGACGAATGAGTGTGTGAGGCGATGCAGGCAACGGTACCACCAGATGCTACATCTGAGTAGTTTGATGGTCCACCAGATGTACAGGATGCATTGTTATGAGAATGGCTAGAAATTCCACCTGTTGAACCATATGTTGCTGTTGCATAAAGATATTTAGCATCAAGTTCTGTTTTTCGTGTCCAACCTGTCGGACAACTTGTATTCGAAAGTACTATAAAGTTATCACTCCATGTCTCCTCTGCATTAATAGCGGAAGGATTTTTATAGTACAGATATATATCAGTTGCTCCTGTACCTAAACTTGGTACTCTTGCCCAGATCTGTGTTGTGGCTGTATTACAACCACCCTCGATCCAATATAAAAGTAGTGTTGTATCGTTACTATCCACCAATCTAATATCGTCACAATCTGCTTGCATCTTGCCTGCACTAATCAGTGTCGCTGTATCAAGTACAATCAGTACATCGTAGTTTGTCTTACTTGATCCTGAGTTTGTTATCGTAACAGGTATTCTATGTATCCATGAGTTGTTATACCATGAACTAACAGATGTTCGGTTTTGTAAGAGTAATATAATAAATATTAAGGGAAAAACAAGTATAAATATCTTTGCTGCTTTAGAATGTTTTTTAAGAAGGTTTAGAAACTTCTTTTTAAGTTTTTCAATACTGAACTTTTTTGTTTTTATACTTTTCTTTTTACTCATCTCTTTATCTTTGAATATATTCCTCCCCAAATCTCTCTAGTTGATTCTAGTATTGAAAGGATTGGATATATTGGTGAGATTGGTATATCAAATCCTCTTAATACTCTAAATTCATATCCACCAAATCCCTGTTTAAATCTTGTGAATCCTGCCCACTTGTCCTTTGGAGTATCTGTTGGTGCTATTCCCCAGAAATCAAAGAACTTTATATCTTCATTTTTAAGCTCTTCGATGATTCCCCATATTAATCTTTGTGGTGCATTGTACTTATTTACATCCTTACTATTCAAACTTGCGGCGTGAAGGTAGAAGGCACAGTCTCCATATATTCCAATTAGAGCAACCGCAAGTACTTTCTCATCTTTTTTTGCATAGTATAGTTTGTAGTTTCCACTTTTGCTCATAACTTCATACTGTTTTTTGTAATAACCAATTGGATGTGCAACGAACTTCTGTCTTTTTATGGTTTCCAAAAATAGCTTCTCGAATATCTCAAACTCTTTTGGATCTGTTGTACTGTGTACTGTAACTCCATCTTTAATTGCTTTTTTAATCTCATACCTTGTGTTCTTTTTCATCTCTGAGAGAAGTGTCTCACTCTCCTTTGATATATCTAATATCCACTTTCGCTCAGCTTGTGTGTGCGTTGGTGCTTTAACAAGTCTAAAGCTGTGCATCATCTTCTCGTTTGCTTTGCTCTGTTCAATTAGTGGGTCCATCCTCACATACTTAACATTTTTTTGGATTGCTAGTGCTTTTAGATATCCTCTTAATGTGTCAAAAACCTCTTTCTCATACTCCTTGATATATACAGGACCATTTGAAATGTATAGGTGGGAGCGAAGTTTTGTTGGTATGAGTTGTGTTAGTGCAACTGCAACAATCTGATTGTTTTCATCAACAAGTGCAATATTGAAGACCTCTCTTCCAAATTCTCTTTGAAACTGTCCCCAGGCGTATGATTGGAGTATATTGCTTGGTGAAAAGCTTGTTACAAACTGATCCCAGACATCCTTGTTATCAACTATTGATACTTTTAGCATATATAGATATTACACTTTTTCTCTAAAGACTTCATACATTACAATCCCAGCAACGGTTGCAACATTAAGGGACTCTTTCTTTCCTCTCATTGGCACAAATATCTTCATGTCGCATTGATCTAGAATGTGTCTTTGTACACCTTCTGTTTCATGTCCTAGTACAATTGCAAGCTCTTGTGGATATTCAATCTTTTGAAAATGTTTTGCATCTTCTGTTAGTTCAACAGCATATATTGGTACCTTTTTCGCTTTAAGGTATTGGAGAGCGAGGTCTGTACTTTTGAAGTATGTTGATTGTACTGTATCAGTTGAGCCAAGTGCTGTTTTGAAAACCTTTGGATGTGTCTTGTCAGGGGAGATTCCACATATGAGAATCTGCGCTGCTCCAACGCCATCTGCACTTCGAAATATGCTTCCTACATTATATGCAGATCTAATATTGTCCAGTACTATGTATAGTTTCATCTAAATGAGTGTTCTGATATATCTTTAATCCTTTGAGGATACTTCTCTAGTATCTCTTTTGCAAACGTTCTACATTTAATTAGAAGTGAAAAGTCTGTTATGGAGGCAACCTTAAATGATGGTACTCCTGATTGTTTGAGACCAAACACTTCACCTGGTCCTCTTCTTTGAAGGTCATACTCAGCAACATCAAATCCAGAAGATTGTGAGCAGAAGTATTTAAGTCTATCCGTTACACTCTCATTTAGTTCCTTTTCACTTGCAATGACAAAGCAGTGTGATTGTCTATCTCCCCTTCCAACTCTCCCTCTAAATTGGTGAAGCTGTGCTAGTCCAAATCTTTCACTACTTTCAATTATCATCATGGTGGCACTTGGGACATCAATTCCAACCTCAACAACTGGTGTTGCAACTAGTACTGAGTATTTTTTGCTTTTAAAATCTGAAAGTACCTTATCCTTTTCACTCTCCTTCATCTGTCCGTGCAGTAGTCCAACAGAGAGTCCTTTGAACTCTTTTTTAACTAGCTTCTCATATTCTACCTTTGCACTTTTAACCTCAAGGTTTTCTGATTGTTCAATTAGGGGGAATATTACAAATGCCTGTTCTTGAAAATGTGATGATACTATCTTATCCTTTACCCACTTAAGACATGCCTCCCTTTTATTTTGTGGTACAAAGTTTGTTAAGATGGGAATTCTATTGTCTGGCAATTCTCTAATGAATGAGACATCCATATCTCCAAATATTACATTTGTTAGTGTTCTTGGGATCGGTGTTGCTGTCATGTTTAGGTAGTGGGGGTATTTTCCATCGTTTTGTATCTCTAAGATCTGTTTTCTTTGGTTAACACCAAATCTGTGTTGTTCATCTACAATTAGAAGGGAGATGTCTGTTGGTAGATTCTTTTCGTGTAGGATGGCGTGTGTACCAACAATGATCTCATTACTTTTTTTAAGCTTCACCTTATCCATAGAAGTTCTAAGCTTCACCTCAATTCCAAGTGGTTTTAGATATTCTGTTAGTGTGTTGAAATGTTGTCTTGCAAGTATTGTTGTTGGTGCAAGTATTATGGCACTTCTTTTTGCTTTGTATACTGCAAACATTGCAATTGCTGATACAACTGTTTTTCCACTTCCAACATCTCCGTTTAGAAGTCTTCGCATTGGGGAGTCGCGCTTTAGATCTTTTAGTATATCTGCTGTTGCACTTTGCTGGTCTTCTGTTAGTTTAAATGGCAGTACCTCAATTAGTTTCATAATGTCATCAATGTCGATTTCCACCTTTACTGCCTTCTTTTTGTCCTGAACCACTCTCTCTTTCTCAATATCAATTGCAAGTTTAAGCATCTCATCAAATCCAAGCCTGTCTCTTGCTGCAAATACCTCATTGTTGTCTTTTGGAAAGTGTGCCATGTATATAGCTTTAGAAAGTGGTACTAGGTTTTGCTTTTTAATCTCATCTTTCTCTAGATATTCTGGTATGAGGTTGTCGATGTCCTTTTTTAAAAATGTTATTCTTGATCTTAACCACTTAGATGAAATGCCGGCAGTTTCGCTGTAGTATGGGGTGATCTTGCCGATATGTGTCTGCTCTGATATATCCCCTGCATATTTTTCAAATGATGGGGCTGTTAAATCTTTCATTCCCGGTTTATCCGGTATCTTTCCCTCAAACAGATATGTTTCTCCACTGTGAATTGCTTTTGGAAGATATACTTGGTTAAACCATATTGCATTGATTCTTCCACTTTCATCTTGCAGTATTGCTCTTGTTATGACCTTCCTACTTCTTGTGAAGATATTTTTAATCTCAACAACCCTTGCTAGTATTGTTCCTGATTTTTCCTCTTTGATCTTTTCAATGCTAATTACCTCAGAGGTGTCTCTATATCTAAATGGTATGTGGAAAAGAA
>CAYQNB010000027.1:0-7860 GCA_964418805.1 uncultured Candidatus Saccharibacteria bacterium
ATAAGCTTGAGACTGTATATGATATATCACTGCCGTACCAATCAGATTTCCAGTCTGCAACATTCTCAAAGCTAGATCCAGCACCAGATTATTCATATATTGATGATGATGGAAATATAACTCTTTCATACCTAGTTAAAGGAGACTCTATTTTAAATGTTGAAATTGATCTAAATATATTAATCCTTGAGTATGAGCCAACCCTTGAGAGTGAGCAGATATCTGACCTGACAAACCAGAGTGGGTATTGGGAGTTTTCAAGTGACTTAGAGGTTAAAAAAGTCTCACTATATATGAAATCAAAGGGATTAGAGGTGTCACATCTAGAGGGCTCGTATAATGAACTAGATAGTGAAAAGAGTAAGGCACAGTTCATTAAACTTCTAAATGAGTATGTACTTGGGAAGTTCTCAGAAGCAAGTAGAAGTCTAAGCGCTAGTGATAATCTAGCACTACGACTTGGTGCACAGAATGCAGTATCTAAAAAGAACGGTGTAATTCCTGAAGATTATGCTGATGTCCTAATTGCACTTCTTAGATACTACGGAGTGCCATCTCGAATGATGGTTGGGTATGTAACAGCGCAGGCTGGGTATAGGGATAGTGGTTTCTTTCATACCTGGGTGCAGTATTGGGATGAGACATCAAATAGATGGTATAACCTTGACCCAGCACTTAAGGCTGTATATTCATCACAATATGAGAATTCATTTGATGAGAGGATTGTTTTCCTAGTTCGACAGAGCGATTCAACAAAACCTAAACTCTCATACTTTCTAAGCGATGAGATTGAGATAGATGTTTCAGGTAATCATAATTCACCAATTATTAACTCAGATATTCAGATTGTAACTGACTCAAACATCAATACATCTGCCTCTTTTCCAGCTCAGCTTGTGATTGAGAATCAATCTAATGTCCTATTACATCTAAAAGATGTCCAATCTGCAACAGAGGGATTTAAAGTCACATATATATCAGATCTTTCAAACCTACTCATTGCTCCAGGACAGAGTGTAAATATCCCAATCTCACTAACAAAGCTAAGTGGTAGTGAGGATAATGAGATTACAATCCAATATACACTTCAATCGCTAGACGGTTTAGAGTATGTAGAGGTGAGCAAGCTCATGATTGAAGGTGAGTTTCCTTGGTGGTGGGAATGGATGTTAGTTACTATTTCATTTGTAATATATACTGTTGTGCTATTATTACTTAGTAGATTATTTAAAACCTTTTCTAAGCTGTGGAAATAACATCTCCTCTGTTTTTAACAATTTCAATATTTATTCTCGTAATACTTCTTTTCATATTTGCTAAATTCTCTAAAAAAAGAGTCTCTAGTGTATTTAAACAGGAGATCTACAACTCACTTGCAAAGATTAGAGAGAGTCTTAAGAATGGCAATAGCGCTGTGTACAGAGATTCAATTGTTAGATTAGATACACTTCTTTCCAAAGTACTACAAAAGAAGATGAGTAATTCATTGCAGTGTGGTGAGAATCTAAAAAAGCTTAAAGGAAGATTTAGAAGGGACTTTTATGATGATATCTGGCACTATCACAAACTTAGAAACAAGGTCGTACATGATGATATTAGTGTGAAAGAGAAAGATGCAAAGGCAGCACTCTACACATATTCAAAAGCAATTGAAAAACTGTTAAAGTAGGAATATGAAGAAACTATTATTAATAACAATTTTCACACTCTTTCTTGTAAATCTTACTCCTTTATTTGCACAGGAGCACCCTATTACAAACTCATTTGCGGATGTTGAACTAACAGTTGGTACACAATCACCATGGAACAGTTCAGTTCCTGTCACTGTTAAGTTTAAACCTAAGGTTGATAGTGTGAAAACAGAGATTTCGTGGGACTTTCCAAGTGGTTTAGAGCTTGTTAAGAAGCACCCACAATTTGTTTCTGTTGTTAAAGGTGAAGTTTATTCATATGAAGCTGTACTAAAACCTGATTCAGTAGGTACATATAGTGTTGCGGTTTCTGTTACAGCCTGGGAGCTTGAATCAAACTATTCCTCTTCAGAGTCAATAATTATCACATTTGATGAAAATCTGATAGTTTCTCCACCAACTCTTGGTTACTCAGGTGCTGTACTTATGAAAAATGTTGTATATGTTCTTGGTGCTATTACAGCTTTAGTTGGGCTATTCTTTGTTGGAAAGCTACTTTGGAAGAGATTTAAGCAGTGGTTTTTCCCTCAGGATTAGTCTTTTACAATATCAGATTTTAGGGTAGTTATATCTTCACTTATATCTTTTAGTGATTTTTCAATTGAGTCTAGCCTTTCTATTAAGCTTTTTTCTTTCTCATTCTCAGTTAAGAAATAGATAATCGGCTTATCAAGCTCATCTGCTATCTTAAAAAGTGTATCAATTGGTGGAAATGTTCTTCCTGCTTCATATGCACTGATTGCTTTATCAGAAAGTCCTAATATCATTCCAAGCTTCTTTTGGGATATCTTTATATCTTCTCTCGCTTTTTTAATTCTTGATCCAACAAAATTCATCATTATATGGATAATATATCTCTAAGTACCTTCTTAATACCTGATGGTTGCTTCTCTGAGCTCTTCTGAGGGCTATTAATAGTTGAAAAGCTCTGGTGCGCTGAATCTGGTCTTGGCGCTGTTGCGGGTGATGAGTAGTGGCTTGTGACAGATTCAACAGGTTTTGCAATATTGTTATATGGATTCTTTAATTGCTCTCGTAGCTTTTGAATATAGTTGTTCTTTTCCTTAAGGAGTGTGCTTAGGTGTTTAAACTCTTCAATCTGGTCATTATTTTGTGACTCTAGCATCTTAACTCTTGTTTCAGCTTGCATTGCTCTATCCTTCATCTTCTTATACTCTCTTCCATCTTCAACTAATTGTTTGTGCTCTTTTCCTGCAATTAACTGCTTTCTAATCTCTTCCTCAGAGAGTGTACTGTATTTGTAGTAGTTGATGTCTCTGGTATCTGCTTTTCTTCCTAAAACCTCCTCATATACCTTCTCAATCATCGATACTCGTTCTTGTGGTGTCATCTTCTTTCCACCACTTTGTTGATTCTGTGGTGCTCCCCATCCTCCTCCACCTCCCCAACTGTCCCAAGGTGAGGCTCCACCAGCTCCAAATCCCATCGGATCCATTGGTGGTGCTTGTTGGCTATTATCTTTCACAGGTGTGGGTGTATTTGAACTGTTGTCATTCAAATTAATTTGAGGCATCGTAAATATTCAATATTAATTAACTGATTCTATCAATTCGGGTGGGGAAAAGAAATAGTTTGGAGCGAGAGACGGGATTCGAACCCGCAACCTTCTTCTTGGAAGGAAGACATTCTAGCCAATTGAACTACTCTCGCACACTTAAGATTACTCTGATTTTGCTTCTGATACAACCTCTGATACTTCTTGAGAGTCAACTTCTGGCTTAACTTCTACCTCGTCTGTCATATATACATCTTCAACGTTATTAACTCTCAATGCCCTCTTACCAACTTTTCTCTTCATGTAGTATAGTTTGCTTCTTCTAACATTACCTCTTTTTGTAATCTCAATCTTTTCTAGAAGTGGTGAGTGTACAGGTACAATCCTATCAACTCCGATTCCAGATGAGATCTTTCTTACTGTTATTGTCTGGCTTAGGCCTGAGTTCTTAAGAGCAAGTACTGTTCCTTCAAATACCTGGATTCTCTCCTTCTCACCCTCTTTAATTTTCATATGAAGTTTTACATTATCGCCAACTCTAACGTCTGGCCTCTTTTTCATTTGCTTTCCTTCAATTGCTTTTAGTATGTCTGTATTCATAACTGTCGATTATATCAGAAAGTATATCTTTTTGTTAACTGGAGTTGATTATATGATAAATAATTAAATTAATCCACACTTTATGATACTATCTACTATACTTAATCTGCCCAAAATATGAGAAAGAGAGTGATGCTAATTGTAATGGATGGTCTTGGGGCTGCTCCTAAGTCACCTGGAAATGCTGTTGCACTAAGTGCTCCTAAGAATTTAAGTATTCTTTGGAATACATACCCAAGAACATACCTGCTTGCTTCTGCGGAGGCTGTAGGACTTCCTGCAAACACCAAAGGAAATAGTGAGGTTGGGCATCTAAACATCGGATCAGGTAGAGTTATAAATCAAAATCTTCCAAAGATTAACAAGAGTATTCAGACAGGTGACTATATGAGAAACAATGTGCTGTGGGATACTCTAAAACATGCGATTAAGAGTGGTGGGAAGGTGCATCTGATGGGCTGCTTGAGTGATGGATCAGTCCATGCTCACATTAGCCACTATATTGAGACAGTAAAGTTCTTCTCAGCAAATAACTTTGCCGGAGAGCTTCTAATACACGCATTTACCGATGGAAGAGATACACCACCAGATAGTGCAAGAGGATATCTTCAGAAACTACAGGAAGCAATTAATAAGTATGGAACTGGAAGAATTGCAACAATATGCGGAAGATCAATTGCAATGGATAGGATGCAAAAATGGGATAGGACAAAGCAAGCATATGATCTATTAACAAAGGGAGTTGGTAATAAATTTGATAGTTGGAATGATGCAATTACAAAACACTACGCTGACTCACTATTTGATGAATTCATACCACCAACTGTAATTGGGGACCCAGAGCAAGCAAAGATAAGTGATGGTGACTCTATAATCTTTATGAATTTCAGAGCAGACAGAGCGATTCAACTTACACTTTCATTTGTTGAGCAAGGCTTCTCACACTTTGAGGCATTTCCTTTTAAAAATCTTCTGTTTACATCTATGGTTGAGTATAGAAAAGGTATTCCAAGCCATGTTCTATTTCCTAAAGAATATATTAATCTCCCACTTGGAAAAGTTATATCTAGTAGTGGCTTAAGGCAGTTGAGAATCTCTGAGTCTGAGAAATTCCCACATGTTACATACTTTTTCAATGGAGGGACTTCGATTAAGTATCAGGGAGAGGATAGAATTGAGGTACCCTCACCTATGGTCTCAACCTATGACCTTATGCCTGAGATGAGCTCACAAAAGATGTTAGATATACTTTCATATAGGATTTCAACTGATATGTACGACTTTATTGTAGTAAACTTCCCAAATCCAGATATGGTTGGCCACACAGGTAACCTAGAAGCTTCGATGAAAGCCATTAAGACTGTTGACTACTGTATTGCAGAGCTTGTTCGAAAATTCACAGCAAGAGGAGGAAGTGTGATAATAACAGCAGATCATGGAAATGTTGAAGAGGTAACAAATCTAAAAACGGGAGAGATCGATACTGAACACTCAATAAATCCAGTCCCCCTTATCATCGTAGACCCTGCTGTGAGTGCTAGAATGCTTCCATATGGTGCACTTAAAGATATCGCTCCAACAGTCTTACAGATTATGGGAATCCCTATTCCAACAGAGATGACAGGTCGTTCTTTAATCTCTTCTACTTAGTCTTTTTTACCCATTCGCTTTTTAAGAAGAAAGAGTATATATAGAAGTACCAATACTCCTGCAGTAATGAAGATTATATTTTCATATGTAGACATGATCTCAAGAACCCTCTCATATTCACTTGCAAAGAGAAATCCTAGAAATGCAAGAAAGCCAGACCATATTGTTGAACCAAAGAGTGTAAAGATTGAGAATTCAAAGAAGTTCATCTTTGCAAGACCAGCTGGAAATGAGATTACGGTTCTAATTATTGGAATAACCCTCCCAACAAGTACAATTCCCTTTCCATATTTCTCAAAAATTGCATAACCCTTCTCTACATTCTCCTTTTTAATAAAGAGATATTTCCCATACTTAGCTATAAATTTGTTAATAATAAGGTCATTTCCTAAGTATCCAAGTAGGTAGAATGGAAGCGAACCAAGATAGCTAGCAAATCCTCCAACAAGAATAACAAGATACAGATCCATCTCACCCCTTGATGCTAGAAAGCCGGCAAAAGGCATAATTAGTTCACTTGGAATCGGTGCAAAAAAGCTTTCAATTGCCATCGAGATTCCAACACCTAGATATCCAGCACTTGAGATCAGTTCAATCAGATATTCAATAATAGTTTCAATCATAATATGTACTTTGTAAATTATATAGGCTTGTAGTAGAATACTTTACACATTGTACATTATGAAAAGAGTTCAGTCATTAAAATTTAAAAGAAAGCTTCTCTCACTTATTCTAATAACCATAGTAACAGGTAATTTGGTTGTATTTGTTTCGAATAGTTCGCAATCATTTCCATTTGTAGAAAACCTTGTATATGCAAGCGAAATGGAATTTGGACCAGTGTTTAAGGAGATTGAGAAAAAGGTTATTAAAAAAAAGGTTAAAAGTCCCAAGATGGTTGAGATAGATAAGAAGAGTGGAAAGATATATAGATTTCTTAAGCACAGAAAATCCCCACTAGCACCACATGCACAGTATATTGTTAAAACAGCAGAGAAGTTTAAGATCGATTATAGACTCGTAACAGCAATCTCAATTGTAGAATCATCTGGAGGACTTCGTGCATACAGACCATACAATGCATGGGGATGGGGAGGAAGTGCTGGCGCATTTACATTCAAGAACTGGGAAGATGGTATATTTACAGTGTCAAGAGGACTTTCAAGGTACTATGCGAATGGTGCTAATACCCCTGACAGAATTGCTCCAGCATACAATCCACACACACCTAAAGAGTGGGCAAGAAAGGTTAATTTCCTAATGAATCAGATTGAACAGTTCTAAGATCTAGACTATCCCCCACCGCTACACTATTTTCAGTTGCCCAACCACCATTAACCTCAAGGACATAGTTATATGCACGGTTAGAGTTGTAGACTGTACATGGATCCTCTGTGCATGGCTTTGCAGAGTGCTCTATGTATACAATAGCTCCATTTTCGTCTGCAAATATCATATCAAGATCAATCTTTACATTCTTCATCCAAAAACCAGAAATTGAAGTTTGATCAAAGATAAAGAGCATTCCACTGTTTTGCCCAAGAGATTCTCTGCCCATTAATCCCTTAGATCTTTTTGAATCAGTATCAGCAAGCTCAACATTCACCTCAAGCTTCTCCGCCTTACTATTGATCACATACACCTTTGTAATATCAACAAAGTCATCTGAAACCTCTTCCTGCTTCTTTTCAATTAGTGGTTGTGCATTAAAGAGATTGTAGTTTGTTTGTAGATAGTATCCAGCAAGTGCTAGTAGCGCTATGAAAAATATTAACTTTAACTGTGTATTTGCAGGGTATCTTTTCATGCTCCATGATATAATTAAAATTATGAAAAAGAAAGTATTTCTAGCTCTCTCGGGTGGAGTTGATAGTGCAGTTGCAGGGTATCTCCTTTTAAAGGAGGGTTTTGATGTAACCGCTGTCTTTATGAAAAATTGGTCGGGTGAGGATTATGGTATTGAGGAGCTTTGTCCGTGGAAAGAGGATCTTGAAAGTGCAAGAGCTGTTGCGCAGTTTCTAAAAGTACCACTTAAGGTATATAACTTTGAAAAAGAGTACAGAGAGCTTGTCATAAAGAATTTTTTTGAGCAGTATGCTCTTGGAAACACACCAAATCCTGATGTGCTTTGTAATCAACATATTAAGTTTGATAAGTTTCTAAAAAAGGCATTAGAGGATGGCGCAGATTATATCGCAACAGGTCACTACGCTAAAACAAACGATGGAATGTTATTTAAGGCAAAGGATGAGAATAAGGATCAAACATATTTTCTTCACCATCTAACCTCTTCACAGCTATCTCAAACTCTCTTCCCCCTTTCTGATCTAACAAAAGATGAGGTAAGAGAGATCGCAAGTGAGATTAAACTTCCAAATGCAAGTAGAAAGGATAGCCAAGGAA
>CAYQNB010000028.1:0-7647 GCA_964418805.1 uncultured Candidatus Saccharibacteria bacterium
GCTTGAAAGTTTTTTGTCTGTTACAAGTACATATGCATTCTCCATTATTGCTTCTAGGGACTCCTGGTTGTTTACAAAGTATGCGCTTACATATCCCTTATCAAACTCATATCCTGTTGTATATTCAACCTCATCAAGAAATCCTTTTGCCTCTTCAACTGTTAGTACTCCATCTTTCCCAATCTTCTCAAAAACCTCTGAGATCATCTTTCCAAGCTCCTTATCATTGTTTGCTGAAATTGTTGCAACCTGTGAGATCTCTTCTTTTGTTGAGATACTCTTTGCACTCTTAGAAAGAGACGCTACAACTGCCTCAACTCCCTTATCAATCCCTCTTTTAATTGCAATTGGGTTTGCTCCAGCTGCTACATTTCTAAGTCCATGTGTTGCAATTGCCTGTGCAAGTACTGTTGCTGTTGTTGTTCCATCTCCAGCAAGATCATTTGTCTTTGATGCAGCACCTTTGATCATCTCTGCTCCAAGGTTCATGAATGGATCTTCTAGTTCGATTTCCTGTGCTACTGTTACACCGTCCTTTGTTACAACCTGTGTTCCGAACTTTTTAGCTAAAGCTACATTTCGACCTTTTGGTCCAAGTGTTACCTTAACTGCATTTGCAAGCATATCTACACCTGCTTTTAGCTTCTTTCTTGCTTCTTCATTATATACAATCTGTTTTGCCATGGTATTTAATATTTAATTTAATATATTACCTTCCTAGTACTGCTAGGATGTCGTCTGATTCAAGTATGTAGTATGTTTCTCCTTCAATCTCTAACTCTTCTGGAGAGTATCTTTTGAAGAATACTACATCTCCAACTTTTACATTAAATTCAACTTTCTTTCCCTTCTTATCAGTGCCAGCTCCAAGTTTAACAACTGTTCCTGTTGCACTCTTCTTATCCTCATTTGCACTAGCCGGGACAATTAATCCTCCCTTTGTTACCTCTTCCTTCTCCTGTGGTTTTACTAAGACTCTAGCTCCTAATGGTTGTAGTTTTGTCATATGTTTATATTGTTAAATTAAGAGATTTTAGAAATTAGCACTTACTATTTCTAACTGCTAGTGATTGTAATGTATATGGGGTTTGGTTGTCAAGATTTTGAGTTAAGTTCCTAACCTTTCTGTGGGATTGGGTATAAGAGAATAAAGACTTGAGCAGATTAAGCCTCGACTGATTCCTCAGAAGCTAGCATACGACTAAGAAGCTCCAAAGCCGGCTCCATTACTTCAGAAGGATTATGATCCTTTGAATAAATTGCACCTGGATAACATGGTAGTTGGGAAAAGATTAACTCAATCATTGAATCACCACTAGGAACTAAAACACTTTGATTATTTTGCACAATTAAATCTAAAATACGCTCACCCACAAGAATTCTTTGGGGAAGTTTGGCAACAATCTCGTTTAATCTTTCAGGTGTGTAATCAATTTGGAAACGCCTTGTTTCCGTAATATTTGATCTATAGACAGGTCGAGTTGAACCATCGTTGAGAACTTCATGCCAAGTTGAGATTCTGGGATCGAGTTTTTTAATAGTGACACCATTATCGTGTATAAGCTCATTCTTTGGCTGTAAGTTGTGATTCATGATAAGATTATACCATCTATAGGCTTTTTCCTCAATATTACGCCTATCTTCTCCCTTTTATAGTCAATGCACTTGGTTCTAACTCAATATTCTCATATCTTCTTCCTGTGAAGTCTGATTGATTAACAAGAAGAAGAGCATCGTTAAGACCTCTGTTCATGTCCGTAATCATATTCTTAAACCCATACTCTGTTAGATTGAAGTTCCCAAGAGAGATTGTCGAGAAGTACAGCGAGACTCCCTCACCTTCATCTTTATTTAGTGAGAGTATTAACCATGGAAGAAGATTTCCCTTATACTCTAACTGCATATATATATTCCAAGAGTTAAAGTCGGAATCTACATATCCTCTGTATGTATTAAAATCCTCTGGTATTGTTTTTTCTAGTTCTAGGGAGAGTATATATACAACCTCCTGTGGGGTTAGTTCTAAAGTTTCTACATCTTCTGCTGATTTTCCAAAAGTATCAATCTTCTTTTGAAGTGAGGCTGAGATTTCTTTACTATCCTCAAATACTACAAACTCACTATTTAGATGTGAGTTCTCAAACCTATCCTTCCAGTCTGAGTATTCTTTTAGAAGAAATATTGAGATTATGACAAAGACTGCTGTGCAAAGTATTAAGAATGTAACTGGGATTGCAAGCATGAAGAAACGACCTGCATTTTTCCTACTTATCTTTTTTTGCATTTAATATATTCAATCTACTTAATATGGCAGTTTTAATTCTCACAGCTCTCTTTTCAATATGCTCAAATTCTGGGATCTTAAACACCTTGCTTCCAATTGAGTATGAGAGAGCACCATATGCAAGAGATACTGCTGTTAATATTACAACCTGAACTGTTCTGCTGGTATCAAGACTAAAGTCTGAGAGTCTGTAGATGTAGTACATACCGATTCCCATTAAGATACTGTTATATACCATTGGAAGTACTGGTTTAATTGTCTTTTCGAATGTAATAACTCTAATCTTCTTGTTTAGAAGCCACCCACCAACAATCATCTCAGCAAAGAAAGATACACTAGTTGCAACTGCAAGTCCTCCAACAGCAGCATCGGATACACTTCTTGTGCTCATCCATCTAAATGAGTCAGATATGAATGATCCTATTATGGTTACTAATCCCTCTCCATTCATCTGCCCAATCTGTGTGGTCATCTGAGAGACAATTGGTCTCCAGTCGAAGTAGTTAGAGAAGAAGTTTGTCATTAGGTACGCAGCTACAATATTAACAACGATTGCTACAAATGTTGCTACAAGTGGTAGTTTTGTCTCGTGCATGGCGTAGAAGGCTCTTAGAATGACAATTACAACAGCTTGTCCTAATATCGCAACACTCAGAAGTGCAAGACACCAGGATGTAATTACAGTTGCCCACCAGTCAAACTCTCCAACTCCATATGCAAGTCGAACAAGAGGAAGTCTTAGGATGAGAAGTACAACTACAATTGGAAGTATCAGAAAGAGTATCTGTCTAATTGATCTGTTAAATATCTCTGAGAATTCCTTTTTATCCCCTTTTGCATATGCCTCAGACATATTTGGAAGTGCAACCTGTGAGATTGCTCCACCAAATATCTGAACTGGAAAGAGATGGAGACTGAATGCAAACTTAAACGCACTGAGTGCTCCTGCTGAGAGTGTGAAGCTAATTATAGTATTAATCACAACATTAACCTGCTCTCCTAGAAGACCTAAGACTCTTGGTGCTGCAAGTCTTGCAACTTTAAGTACCTCTTTGCTAAATACTGTTTGAATTAGGCTGAAAAATCCCTTTCTAAGTGTATTCTCTGCCTGATACTGTTTAATGAAGACTGGAAGCTGTGTAATTAGGTGGAGGATTGAACCAAATACAACACTGTATGCGATTCCCTCTGTTGAAAGTCCAAACCATTTAACAAATATAAGGGCTCCAGCAATCATTGCAAGGTTGTAAAAGAGTGGTGCAAGTGCTGTTACAAAGAATCTCTTCTGAGCTTGTAGGTATGCTGTTACAAGACTACTCACTCCTAAAAAGAGTGGGGAGAGAAGCATAATTCTCATTAGTTTTGCAAAAAGATCTACATCTTCCTGTGTAATCTGGGAGGTTGTTCCTAATAGTGTGTGAATTGCTTCAGATCGCGTTAGAAGTTCTCCAATGTTTGGTGCGAATATGTAAAAGAATACGGAGATGATTAAGAATGTGACAATGTATAGAAAGTTTAGTCTCTTAAATACACTCTTTACAGCCCTACTCCCATCTTTATGAAGTACAGATGAGAACACAGGGATAATTGCTGCGTTGATTGCTCCAGCTAACATGATATTAAAAAGTGTGTCTGGAATGGTAAATGCTGCCCAGAATATATCTAGCTCTCTTGAAACACCGAATAGTTGTGCAATTATACGGATTTTTAGAAATCCAAGAATCTTGGTTAAAACCAAAATTATCATTATTGTTGAAACTGTGTCTCTTTTTCCCATTACTTTTTTAACAAATCAGAACATGATAGTAGATATTCAGATTACAATCAACCCAACTAGTTAAGGACTTATTCATCTATCATCACTTAAAATATATTATGTCATATTCCAACTTTAATTTCCTCATTCCTAAATACTGTATTAGCTGTGATATATATGGAAAGTTTCTTTGTGATATATGCAAAAACTCACTAACCTTAACTCTTCCCTCCTGTTATATCTGTGGGAATATCTCAGATCGCGGCTGGATTCATAATAGGTGTTTGAAAAATGATATTGAAAGAGGTTATTCAAATTGGAAATTTACAAATATTGCCCAAAATCTAAACAGAAAGATATTCTCAAACAGTGCTCACAGTGTTGTTACATATATGTCAGAGATGGTTGATACAACTAGGTTTGATGATATATTTCGGGAGATCAGGTGCGTTGAGAATAGAGAATACTCTTTTAAATATGGTTTTAACCCTGACTATTTTGTATATAAAAGTTTGAGAGGGAGAATAAGGATTGATCCAGACTCCAACAAAGTACTATATATCGAATATATATCTTCAGGTTTAGATCTTAGATATAGGAAAAGGATTGTTGGAGATGATGTTGAGATGTTTAGTATCTTCTCAACTGCCAGTAATATATATAGAAACAAATTCATCAATATGATGTGAATCTGCTCCAAGTTCTCTTGCTGCTGTTATCTCCTGTTCTATATTGTCTCCGATTACAAGTAGCTCTTCTATCTTTATCCCATGCTTCTCTATCATCTGCTCAAACACCTGCTTTTTATCAAAAGTTCCGCAAGCTATATCTACAAAGTATTTAGATACTCCAAATGATTCAATTAGTTTAGCTCTCTCTGGTGGTTTTGCTGCCCATGATACGAGTATATGCTTCTTATCACTATTCTCCTTTAGAAAATCTTCTACCCAGTCGTACAGTTTGTTCTCATCTGGGGTATATATTGTCCAAAGCCAATCCCATATTACCCACTTATACTTACTGTTCAGTTTCTTCATTGCTCTCTTGCTCATTTAAATTATCCTCACTCTGATTTAGATTTCCAAGTTCTGTTATCTTTTTAACAACATAGTTGTATACCTCACTGTCCGAGCTTGAAAGCTCATCCATTACATCTTTTGCAAGTCTAAAGTATCTTTCAGCCTGTCTATAGTCCTTATCACTAAATGAAAGCTCTCCTGCAAGTATTAATGATGGCACATGCTTCTCGTTGATTGTAAATACCTGTGTTAATGTTCTGAGTGCAGAATCATTGTCCCCACTAACAACGTATAGTTGTGCTGCGTTGTAGTATATCTCAAAGTTAAGAGGGTTTAGTGTTGCTGCCTGTTGGAGCGATGAAAGAGCTGACTTTGTATATGATGTCAGTCCAAGTCCAACTAACTTGCTGTATACACTGCTTCTTGTTCCCCAGTTTGAATATACTCGTGGATTAATATCAGTTGCTCTTTTGCTTTCCTCTGCGACAATCTCGATATATGATGCGATCTCTGCAAAGAGTGCTTCTTTTTCTGGTTCTGATTCACTTGCATTATATCTTTGTGCAAGAAGTTCAATATATTGAGAGACAATGAGGCTAGCTCTTCTGTGTACAAGATCGTTGTATGGGATATATGAGGATGCTTTTCCGTATAGATTGGATGCTTCAATTAGTGTGTTAATTCTAACACTCTCTTCAAGATTATCAGCTAGTTGCATATCTCTTGCCTGTGCTGTTATTACCTCAGCTTTTAATATGAGAAGGTTGCTATATATATTTTGGAAAAGAAGAAAGAGTATGTATGAGCTGATTGCTACAATACCGATTGCAAGCCATGAGAATCCTTCCTTGCTCCTCTTATCTATACTCTGCATGAATATTCCAAGTCGCAGTACAAATTTCTCAGATGTTTCTTTAACCTTCTCACCTTTAACAACGACGGAAAGTGATATTAGTACGAAGAGAAGTATGTTAATGAGGTATGTGTAGTATATGAACAGGGAGCTAAGCAGGATATAAAGGATTGATATATTTAGAGCGTGTGCAAGAAAATCCTCCAGATTATCATATCCACTTTTCATTAGATTTTCTTTTGCATTTTTGAATCCTAGAAAGAGCAGGAAGATCCATACAAGTATTCCAAATACTCCTCTTGTTGCGACAATATTTACAACCTGATTGTTCGCACTTGTGAAGTTTGTTGTGTTAAGTATTACAATCTCTGAGCTAAGGGGTCTGTACATATTATATCCAATCGAGAATGTGTCCTGTCCCATTCCAAACAGTGTCCTAATCCCAGACTCTCCAACTGATGATGTTGCAACTTTCCATGCAACCTGTGGATTTATCGTTAGCTGTGTAATTAAATTCGTTGGTTTTCTTGCAACCATATCTTTAAACGCAGGGATTTTAAGAAGTATGAAGGAGAGGGCTAGAAGAAGTATCGAAACTGTTAATACTCCAACAAATGCTTTCTTAAGAGGTCTTTTTCTAAAGAATGGGAGGATTAGGATTGCTAGAAGGGAGAATATGAGAAGAAGTATCTGTTCCCATCCCTGTACAAGAGAAAACAGCATTAGTGCCGTGAGATTTACAATGAGTGCAACTACAGGGAATATTGAGTGTATTAGGTTTGATTTTTTAAGTGAATATACCGTTAGAAGCGTTGATATTATGAATGATGTTCCAAATATTACAATCGATGCTCTTGCAGAGTTATATATAGGTAGGCCTGTTGTGAAAAGGGTATCAAATGCTGGTATGAAGCTTAAAACATTTAATCCAAAGAATGAGAGTATGCTTAGAAGTGCTGCAATTGATATTCCCGCAAGAAGGAAGTTTAGTGCTGTTAGTACATCTTCAACGCCATCTAGTATTGTTCTTGAGCTGTATGTGAAAAGGAAAAGTGTAATGAGTGCAACAGCTCCTCCTCCGAATCTAAAATCAAATCCCCACAAACTACTTGTTACAGCTTCTGATGTGAATGTGGAGAGAAGTACAGAGATAATTAGTAACAGTAGTCCAATATCAAGTATTCCTTTTGGTATAGATACCTTTCCAAGGTATAGAAGTTTAATTAGTTCAAGAGTGAGTAGTGGGATTGCAAATATTGCAAGGGAAACTGCCATTGAATACTCTGTTACATCCCAAGGAAATGGGATTATTGATATTGGTATAACAAGAAATGATAAAAAGAGTATTACCTTCTGGATATTTTTGATATTTTCTACAAGTTTACTGTCTCTATCTTTACTCATGTGATTTTAATCAATACTATTAGTATATACGATCGTATCACAAATATTGTAGCTCTGAAAGTTTCCTATAATCTTGAAAAGAGGATCATTGCTAAGACAACAAGTGTAGCTCCAACTACTTTCTTTCTTAGCTCTTTGCGATCTTTAAGTAGTATAACCTCTAAAAGTATGATAATGAATATGTTTGAATTATTCATTGAATCGATTACACCTACACTTCCACCACTTCTATACGCCATGAATGTGAATAGGTTGAATAGAGAAGCAAAGCCTGCTGACATTAACATTGGGTAGTAGTTTGCAATCTTCATCTTCTTAATATCCGAAAGAA
>CAYQNB010000029.1:0-7627 GCA_964418805.1 uncultured Candidatus Saccharibacteria bacterium
ACTGGCAGACACGCGGGACTCAAAATCCCGTGCTAGCAATAGCGTGAGGGTTCAATTCCCTCCCTGACCAGAATTTAAATTTTAATTACAATCCAATGAGTCCAGAGAAATTCATACTAAATACAATAGAAAATATCGGAGATATCGATTTCAATACAGTTATGAGTTTCCTTGGAATGTTCTTCATATTCTTTTGGATTGTAGTACTTGGATGGGTTTGGGTTGATGCAGGGGAGAGAACAACAAATAGGACATTTAGAATTGTAAGTGTACTTCTTGTTGGAATCTTTAATATCTTAGGACTAATCATCTACCTAATTGTAAGGCCAAGGCAGACAATACAGGAGGTATATTGGGCAGATCTTGAGAGAAGATATCTAAAGTATGAGACAACTGAGCTTGGAGATTGCAAAAAATGTGGTTTTCAACTACAACCCGGATTTGTTAGCTGTCCTTCTTGTAGTGAGGTGTTAAAGGTTAAGTGTAGTGGATGTGAAGTGAATATTGATAAGAATTGGAGATACTGCCCATTCTGTAATACTCAAAATATGCTTCTTAAAAAAGAGAAAGAGTTGAGTGCAACAGACATGGAAAGAAAGGTAAAAGAATCAAGTGATGAGGCTAAAGATGCTGTTGAGAACAAAAGAATAAGATATGCACACAGAGGTGGAATCGGTGTGTTGCTTGCAGAGGTTGTGGCAAAAGCAAAGAGTGTTAAACTTCCAAAGGGAAATCCTAAGAAGAAGCCAGTTGTTAAAAGAAACAGAAAAAAGAGAGCTAAAAAGGATAGGAGAAGTAAGAAGAAATAATGTATAGTAAGTTATGGATAGTAACCTTGTAGCATTTAGAGAGTTCATAATCCAATTCGGTTTTTTCCCAATTATCAGTATTGTTGTACTTGTTGGAGCATATATATTCTGGAGAGAGGCAAAACTAACCAAAAAGGACGGGAATTCAGTATTTGATATGTTCTTAATTCTTCTGATCCTTGTAATTGTGGGTGGAAGAGTTAGCTATATCCTTGCAAATCCATCGGAATTTGCAGAAGTTACATGGTTTTGGTCTCCATATGAAAGATATTCAGACGGTTTCTATCTTTTCAGACTTCTTCCATGGAAATACTTTAGGGTTTGGGATGGTGGATATCTATACACTGCATCCTTTGCAAGCTTCATACTTGCCGGATTTATGTACTCTTCAATTGTTAAGAAGTGGAAATGGAAACATATGATGAATGTAATATATACACCAGCCATGATTATGCTCTCCCTAACACTCTTTTTAAGCGGTCTTTTCTCACAAAGTATTGATGTCCTGTATCAAGGTGTTCACCTTGGAAGTATTGTTTTGGTATATCTTGTCGCAAGTACAATTGTGAAGAGAATGGGCAAGGCTGGAGAGAAGTTCAGACCATACATTGTTATGTTCTTTGTTGCCATTGCAACTGCATATGTTGTCTTCACACTTCTTTCAAGTGATGTGACAGCGTGGGATAGGATAAATATATATATCCTCGGTGCAACAACCATTGTTAGTATCGTTGCATACCTAATTGATGTGAACAAGGTTGTAATGAATATTGAAACCGTTACAAACATAAGAGGTCCAACAATCATTTCAACCAATCAGCCTGTAAAGATGCGAAGAAGAGAGGGGGATCGATAAGATGCAATATCAAGTTGAGGGTGCAGATGTAGGTAAAAGAATTGATGTATTTCTGCTAGATAATCTAAGGCTCAAATATCCATTTCTAACACGAAACTCAATTCTAAAATTGATAGATAGGGTATTGGTTAATGATACTCCAACAAAAAGAGGGTATAAGCTAAAGGTTGGTGACACTTTCAAGTTAAATGAAGAAGACACATTACACTTCCTAGACCAGTTAAAAGAGAGTAGGGAGTATATAGATAAGATAGAGGCGCAAACATCAAAATTAGATATAAGATATGAGGATGAGGACTTTCTCATCCTAAACAAATCAAAAGGGGTACTTGTACATCCAACAAGCGTGGATAGGGCAGATACACTGGCAAACTATGTAAAAGGGTATCTAAGTGCAAAGGGTGAGTTTGATGAGCTTGTAGATAGGGCAGGGGTTGTACACAGATTAGACAAGAGTGTCTCTGGATTGATTATCTTTGCAAAAAATAAGCAGGCACAGGAATATCTTAAAGATCAGTTTTCACAACGAAAGATAACCAAGCTATACCACGCAATTGTAGATGAGAAATCAAGTATAGATAATGAAGTTTTAAACAAAGAAATAGATAATTTTCTAGAGAATGGGATAGATGAGGATTGGGTTAAGGTGGAAGGGTATATCTCAAGGGATAGGAAGAACAGAAAAAGAATGAAGTTCACAAGAGAGAGTGTTGCTAGCTCAAAATACTCCCTAATGTATATAAAGATCCTTTCTAAAGAAGATATATTAATAAAACTCGTAACTGGTAGAATGCACCAGATCAGAGCTTCACTCAAGCCACTTGGCCATACAATCACAGGTGACACCCTCTACTCATCAGTTTCAGGTAAAAATCCAACCTCAATCTCTCTTGAATCAATATACATCGGCTTTGAAGATAGTAGTGGGAAGAAGATTTCACAAAGGCTTGTATAAGAAAGTTATGGGGGTAAAAGTTCAAGCATCACTCAAATAGTATATATGATCAAATATTTTCCTAAATCTAAACTATTATTGTCTTGACAGCATATAACGTATGAGTACAGAGTTTGAACAGTAAGTAAATCCAATTAGAAAATATCCGTAACTGAGGTAGGTGAAAGAGAGTGGTTTCCTAATTGTCTGAGTGAGGTGAATATTGTGGACCTTCTCGGGCGTATTTTGTATCACAATCTTGTAACTATCGGCGCTGCAGAGTCTAAATAGGGAATGTGGCTTTAGATTGTTGTTAAATGGTTATTTTGTAGCTATAGGTCTCATTGTTAAGTCCTAAAATATCTAATATTATGAATATATGAAACTATTTAATAAGCCAAAACGAAGAGCAAGCCGATCGGCAAGGGTTAGCAAGAGCAATACCAAACGCAAGAGAAAGGCTCCAAATTACCCCCTGTATGCTCTTATTGTTGTGCTAGTACTACTTACATACCTAGTTATTGTTAAGATAGGTGCGTTTGATGCTGTTAGAATAACAAATGTTGTTAATACAACAGCTTCTCAGAGGCTTCTAATTGATAGGGAAGGGGTATCTACAACTCTATATGTGTTTCAGTCTCCTATGGATAAGAAGTTGATAGGTGGGTGGATTGTGATAAGTAATGAAAAAACAGGCTCTAATATGGTATATTACATACCCTTGGGGGTATCCATGCGAGATTACTCCGGTCAGTTTGATGAGTATGTACCGGTCTCAAATCTGAGATATGCCGGAAACGTTCTAAGTCAGAGTCGTGACATTGAATATGCAATATGGCAGTTAAGTAGTCTCTCTGGAATCTCTATTGACTCATATATATGGTTAGATGAAAGAGCTGTTTCTAGTTTCTCTTCATATTTTGGAGATATATTTGAATATTCACAGGCAGAGTATAAGGATAACTATACTAATAGTACAGATATTGTGAGTAGTGCATATATATTGAACTCATTTTTAGAGAAAGCACATATATCAAAGATAGTTTGGGGACATAATAGATGGGAACAAATCTCAACCGGTGTATATACAAATCTTTCACCAACAGAGCTACTTCTCAAACTAAGGAAGCATAACCTACTGATAAACGGTAAGGGAAACATAATGTTCTCACTTGCCAAAAGCAACTTCACAACACCTGTAACTACATCCTCAGGTGCGCAGGTAAGTATTGTGAACTATGGAGAGGTTGATAAGGAGTTTAATACATATCTCTCAATAGTTAGAGGTCGTGAGATTGAAAGAGAACAGGCAAGAGTTGAGGTATATAATGGTAGCGGTATAAGTGGACTTGCCTCAAGATATGCTAGAAAGATACAAAATAGTGGAATTACAGTTGTAAGGTATGAAAATGCACCTGATAGTGAGCAGATTACCAAGATCTATATACCAAAAAGTGATAAGTATCCAAACTCTTTAGCCCTTGTTAAAAAGCTTCTTGTTGTTGAGGGGGATATTATAGAAGATCGTCCCTCCTTTATTACAACAGGGGATATAGTGATAATTCTTGGAGAAGATATAGAAAAAGAGGTTAATTACAGGTAGAATAAGATATGGTTTGGGCAATATTTATAATACTAATAATCTCTCTTCTCTTCATAGCTTTTGTCTTCACATTTGGCAAAAAGCCTGAAGATATTGAGGTGTTTGAGCAGGTTAGAAATCCTGTACTTTTGCAGATACTTGTACCAAGAGAGAATGATAAAACACCACTTGCAGCAGAACAGATGTTCTCCTCTCTTCACGGAATTCTAAGAGATGCAAGGAAATCTCTGGACATGATTTCCTTTGAGGTTGTGTCACAGGCACAGGGTGGTATCAAGTTCTATGTAGTTGCTCCTGGACATCTTGTTAAATTTGTTGAAGGACAGGTGTATGCACAGTATCCAAATGCAGAGATTGCAGTTGTGGCAGACTATGCAAAGAGTCAACAACCTGGACAAACTCATATATCAACAGGGATTGTTGAACTTGAAAAAGACTATATCTTTCCAATTAAGACATTTAGAAACTTTGAAGTTGATCCACTTGCTGCAATCACAGGAGCACTTTCTGAACTTAAAGGTACTGAAGAGGCATGGGTACAACTTCTTGTTCGACCTGTTGCCAACTATTGGCAATCATCATCAAAGACATATATTACTGCAATTAGAGAGGGTAAGAGTATTGGTGCTCTCTCAATATTTCAATATATAGACAGATTCATATCAACAATTGCAAAGAGTCTTCAAACAAGTACAGATGGAGCAGCAAAAAAGGAGACAATTAAACTGGCTCCAGGACAAGAAGAAGAGTTAAGTCAGATTGAGCAAAAGATGCTAAAAGTTGGGTTTGAGGTTGGAATTAGGATTGTAACAAAGGCGTCCGACCAGTTTCGAAGTGAGCAGATCTTGCGTGATATTGTTGCAAGTTTTAAACAGTTCACAACAGCACACTTAAACAGCTTTGTGCACCCAAAGATTGAGATCTCCCCTCAAGAGGTATATGAGCAGTATCTAACCAGAAACCTAGATGCACAGATTGCAGATATACTAAATATTGAGGAGCTTGCATCTGTATATCACCTTCCAAATATATCTGTTGAAACACCAAATATCTCATGGAGCAGGGCAAGAAAGGCAGAGCCACCAATGGATCTTCCAACAAAGGAGATTAAGGGAGCAAATATCTTTGGCCAAACCGACTATCGTGGACATAAGATTGAGTTTGGAATTAAGCCAGAAGATAGAAGAAAGCATATGTATGTGCTTGGAAAAACAGGTGTTGGTAAATCAACTCTTTTCAAAAACATGTTCATCTCAGACATTCTTTCAGGATATGGTGCCTGCTTCATTGATCCGCATGGAGAGACAGTTGAGCAACTTCTAGACTATATTCCAAAGGAAAGAATGGAAGATGTAATATACTTTGATCCATCTGATACAAAAAGCCCAATCGGATTTAATCTTCTTGAGCTTGCAGATCCATCGCAGCGAGATCTAGTTGCAGATGGTGTTGTTGAAGTATTCAAAAAACAGTTTGATTTCTCATGGGGACCAAGACTTCAATATCTTCTAACAAATGCAATCGCAACAGCACTGGAAGCACAGGGAACAACAATTCTTTCTGTAATGCGCCTACTCATGGATAAAAACTATAGAAAGTTCATCCTAAAGCAGGTTAAAGACCCAATCCTCATAAAGTTCTGGGAAGAGGAGTATGCACAGATGTCCACAAACTCGAAGCTTGTAACAGAGGCAATTGCTCCAATCCAAAACAAAGTTGGAAGATTCATATCATCCTCTGTCATTAGAAATATTGTTGGACAAACAAAATCCTCAATTAATCTTCGAGAGATTATGGATAGCGGAAAGATACTTCTTGTTAACCTTGCACAGGGAAAACTAGGCGAGGAAAGCTCTGCACTTCTTGGTGGAATGATCATAACAAGACTTCAATCAACAGCGATGGAGCGAGTTGATATACCGATTGATCAAAGAAGAGACTTCTTTTTGTATGTAGATGAGTTCCAAAACTTCGCAACTGATTCATTCGCAAAGATCCTTTCAGAAGCAAGAAAGTTCAAACTCAACCTCACAATGACAAACCAATATATCGACCAGATACCTCTAACAGTTCGACAGGCAATATTTGGAAATGTTGGAACACTAAGCTCATTTGTAGTGTCACAAGCTGATGCTGCAATACTAGGTCAAGAGTTCGCACCGATATTTTCGGCTGAAGATATGGTGAATCTTGAAGCACACTCTATGTATATTAAACTCTCAATTGATGGTATGACATCAAAACCATTTAGTGCAAAATCACTTGATATGAGGTTTGAGAAGTTAGGAAACAAGGAAGATATTCTTGCGCTTTCAAGGGAGAAGTATGGAATGGATAGGGAGATAATTGAGGATAAGATACGAAGATGGAGCCAACAAACATACAGTGAGAAGGGAAATAGATCCTCAATGGTGAAAGAAGCTCAACCGAAGAGTGAAAAGGAGGCTGTAGAGGTTGATAAAAGCAAGGTAAGCGAGATTGTTCTCTAGAGTATAAGTTGTTGTGGTAAAATATCCATATGGCAGGACATAATAAATGGTCTAAGATTAGACATAAAAAAGCAGCAGAAGACGCAAAGAAGGGAAAGATATTTTCAAGACTAAGCCAACAGATTACACTAAGTGCAAGAGATAGTGGTGGAGATCCAGCAGGCAACCCAACACTAAGACTCCTTCTAGATCAAGCAAAGGCCGAAGGATTTTCATCTGATAGTGTAAAGAAGGCTATAGATAAAGGAACAGGTGAGGGAGGTGGAAATGCACTAGTTGAAGCTAGCTATGAAGGATTTGGACCAGGTGGAATCGCTGTAATTGTCGATGTACTAACAGATAATACAAATAGAGTAGTTTCAGACCTCAGAAAGCTCTTCACAGACCTGGGCGGACATCTTGGCGAGAGTGGTGCAGTCTCGTGGAACTTTGAAACAAAGGGATATCTCAATATTAGACCAGGAAAGATGAAAAAGTCTGAAAAGTTTGGTCAGGATGATGAGTTTGTAGCAGAGAAAAAGGATGATGTCATAATGGCAGTGATGGATATTAGTGGAGTGGATGATATTGAGGATGGAGAGGATGAAACCCTTGATATATACACACAACTAAAGGATCTTGGAGCTGTTCGAGACTCAATTCTTGAGATTGGATATGTTGTTAGAAGTGCACATCTAGCTAAAACTCCAAAGATGTACAAGAAGATTGATTCTGAAACATTAGAAAAAGCATTAAACTTTCTAGAAAGCGTAGAAGAGTACGCAGATGTTCAAAATGTTTGGACTGACCTAGATAGTGAATAGTTGGTAGTTAAAAGAATTTACACAGATATGCGAATATTAGGGATAGATCCAGGTGTTGCAACAACAGGCTGGGCGATTGTAGATTTTGATAAAAAACAGATCTCTGTTGTAGATTTTGGCGTCATATCAACAC
>CAYQNB010000030.1:0-7562 GCA_964418805.1 uncultured Candidatus Saccharibacteria bacterium
GATTAATCTTGATGACACATATAGAGCAATAGAGAATGCAAGAACACTATCCCTACCTGAAAATCTTAATCCAATTCACATAATCCCAAGAGAGTTTGTTGTTGATAATCAGGGCGGAATAAAATACCCAATCGGAATGACAGGAAGCAGACTTGAAGTTGAAACTCATATAATCACAGCACCTAACTCATATTGGAGAAATATTAGAAAGTGTGTAGAAGAGAATGGACTATCTGTATATGATGTTGTCTTTACAGGTTGGTCATCATCCCTTGCAGTTCTAACAGATACAGAAAAAGAGCTTGGTGTATCACTAATTGATATAGGAGCAGGAACAGCCAGCATCTCAATCTTTGAAGAGGGAGCAATCATATACAGCGGCTGTATTCCACTTGGTGGTTCAAATGTAACAAGTGATCTAGCAATCGGTCTTCAAGTTACCCTTGAGGAAGCAGAGAAGTTAAAGCTAAATCTTGAAAATCTTCTTAATGACAAGTTACCAAGCAAGGACGAAGAGGCAAAGACTCCAGCACTACTTCGAAAGGTTGAAGAGGAGAGTGAGACTAAAAAGGATAAGAAAGCAACTGATATGATTGATGTAACATCTCTTGGGATTAAGAGTCAGCAAGAGATATCAAAATCATTCATAACACAGATCATTGAAGCAAGAATGGAAGAGATATTTGAGATGGTTAAAGAGAGTGTTTCTAAATCCGGATACAATATTGCAATGCCAGCTGGAGTTGTTCTCACAGGTGGTTCAGCACTTCTTAAAGACTCAGCAAAGATTGCACAGGGTGTATTTGGTGTGCCAAGCAGAATCGGTTACCCATCAGGACTTTCAGGGATGGTTGAGGAGATCTCCGACCCATCATATGCATCAGTTCAAGGACTAATTAAGCATGCACTAGATGATGATGTGGATTCAAGTTCACCATCGAAAAGTGGAATAGGTGGTACATTAGGAGGAATATTTGGTAAGATATCAACGTGGATTAAATCTCTACTGCCGTAATAAATTAATTGATAGGAGTATGTTAGTTACAACAAATTCAGATCCAATAGCAAAGATAAAGGTAGTTGGTGTCGGTGGAGGTGGTGGAAATACCATTAATACAATGATCTCAGAATACAACATCTCAGGTGTTGAATTTATGGCATTTAATACAGATCAACAGGCACTTAAAAATTCACTTGCTCCAGTAACTATGCAACTTGGTGAAGAGCTAACTCGAGGACTTGGTGTCGGTGGAGACCATAATCTAGGTGCACAGGCAGCAGAAGAGAGCTTAGATCAGATTCATGAGCATCTAGCAGGCGCAGATATGGTATTTCTAACAGCAGGTATGGGTGGTGGAACTGGAACAGGTGCAGCTCCTGTAATTGCAGGTGTTGCTAGAAATATGGGAGCATTAACAATTGCTGTTGTAACAAGACCATTTGCATTTGAAGGAAAGCACAGACAGAAGGTTGCAGATGAGGGAATTGCAGAGCTAAGGGATAAGGTTGATACATTGATAGTAGTACCAAACCAAAGACTTCTTGATATTGTTGAGGAGAATATATCATTCTTTGAAGCGATGAAGAGAGTAGACAGTGTACTTGCAGAGGGTGTTAAAGGAATCTCAAGTCTTGTAACAGGTTCAGGATTCATCAACGTAGACTTTGCTGATGTAAAAACAATTATGCTTAATGCTGGTTCTGCACTTATGGGAATTGGTAAAGCATCAGGTGAGAATAGGGCAGAACATGCTGCAAGAGCAGCAACACAAAATCCTCTCCTTGACCTATCAATAGAGGGTGCAACTGGAGTTCTATACAACATCACAGGTGGACTTGATCTTTCAATGAAGGAAGTTGATAAGGCTGCACAGCTAATTAAAGAAGCAGTTGACCCATCTGCAAATGTAATATTTGGAGTTACAGTAGACCCTGAGATTGCAAATGAAGAGTTAAGTATTACAATCGTTGCAACTGGCTTTGATGAATCAAAACAGGTATATAGCAAGAAATCACACTCTGATGATTCTGCAAATATCCTAACAACAAAACCAACAGGTTCTTCAAAAGATGATGACGATGATGATAATGAGATGGACAATTTAATCGCTAAAGACACTGACACATCCGATACTTCATCTACAGTTGATGCTGATCTTGATGAAGTTCCATCCTTTATGAGAAAGAAGAGATAATGGAAAACAAGAGCAAGTCAGGCATAAAAGGTTTCTTTAAAAGTAACTGGATTCTTCTTTTTGCAATTATCTATATAGTGCTTCCAGTTGATCTAATCCCTGATGCAATACCGTTTCTTGGAGGATTAGATGATTCCGCAATCCTTATACTACAGTTGATAAAGCAATACAAAGCAGGTAAGTAAGAGATGTTGAGCAAATACAATCCATATATAGTTTTCACTGTAATAATAATCTCCATTATTGGTCTTATCACTCTTGCATCAACACAGCTTTCAATATCAAAAGAGTTGGTTTTTGGTGAGATTCTAACAAAGCAGATGATATTTATTCTTGCTGGAGCTGTCCTTTTCTTTCTTTTTTCAAAGTTTGATTACACATATTTAAAGATTGATAAGGTGGTAATTGCAATATATGTAGTTACAATAGTTCTTTTGATCTTAACTATTGGATTTGGTGAGAGTGTTAAGGGAGCTAAAAGGTGGTTAGATCTAGGATTCTTTCAACTACAGCCATCAGAGATTGCAAAGCTAACTGTTATATTTACAACATCATATATCTTTACTCTGAAGGGGAAGTATAATGAGTGGTTGTTACTATTAATCTCATTTGTAGCAGTTCTGCCTATCTCTATACTTATATATCTACAACCTCACGGAAGTATGGCTTTTATTATGATATTTCTATGGTTTATAACCTCTTTTATCTCAATGCCAAACCAGCTTAGAAATATACTGATGATGGTCATATTTTCGCTTGTTTCAATTCCACTTTTCCTTCTCTTGTTGCTTAAAAACAGTATCTGGATTATTCCAGTTATTATCGGTGTTGTGATTTATATCTTTGCATTTAATGGAAAGGAGAGCTGGAAACTACCACTGACCATTACCTTTATATTAGCAATACTTTTTGCACCTGTGCTAAATTTCTCATGGAATAATCTGTTGCAGGAGTACCAGAAGAATAGAATACTTGTTGTTGGGAATGAGGATATAAATAATGAAAACGCATTTAATGTAAATCAGGCAAAGATTGCAATTGGCTCGGGTAGGGTGTGGGGAAAGGGATTTGGAAATGGAACACAGAGTAAACTAAACTTCCTTCCAGAACATCAAACAGACTTCATATTTGCATCTTTCGCTGAGGAATTTGGTCTAGTTGGTTCTGTTATTCTTATACTTCTCTATTTCACATTACTCTTTTCTCTCTTCTATCCCACAATTCTAGGTCACACAGAGCAGTTTGGCTCCATTTTAATTGTTACAATAGGTATTAAGCTACTTCTAGAGATCTTTATTAATCTTGGTACAAACCTTGGTATTACACCAGCAACAGGAATTCCACTTCCCCTTATGAGTGCTGGTGGAACCATTACAATCATGACCTTTATATCCCTTGGTATTATCCAATCAATATTGATAAATAATCAAGAAACAGCTTTAAAATCCTCATTTATTGACAATTAACGATATATAAATTAAAATGCAACCCATGGCAACAAAAAAGACAACAACAAAACCTAAGGCAGTAAAGAAAGTAGTTAAGAAGGTGGTTAAAAAGGAAGTGAAAGAGGTTAAGGCAGTTAAGAAAGAGACAAAAGTAACTCCAAAGGTTGATAATCTATTCGCAATTGTAAAGCTTTCAGGAAAGCAGTTTAAAGTTATGCAAGGCGTTAAATATACAGTTGATAGAATGGATCTAGATAAGGGTGAGAAGTTTGTATCAGAAGATGTTCTCCTATACTCAGACGGAACAGATGTTAAGGTTGGAAAGCCAACAGTTAAAGGAGCAAAGGTAGAATTTGAAGTTGCATCACACAAGAAGGACTCAAAACTTCGAGTCTTCAAGTATAAAGCAAAAGCAAGGTATCGAAAAACAATGGGTCACAGAGCACTCATTACCAAGCTACTTGTTAAAAAAATCAGCATATCTTAATATTTCAATATAATGAAATACTTTTTCCTCCCTGGAAGATTAAATGATCTTTCTAAGGCAGAATTAAAAGCAATCACAGAGACCTTTCTAACGGGTCCATATCAACTCTCATATCCAGCAGATAACCTCATAATCCTTGAAACATCAGAAAGTGAAGTTAAACTTCAAAGAATCTTCAAGAGACTTGGTGGTCATATTAAGTTTGGAAGGGTGATTGATACTGATATATCATTTGAAAAACTTGTTGAAGGAAACAAGAAGGTTGTATTTGGAGTCTCTGTACACTCTAATTACTCAAAAACATGGGATTCAAGAAAGATTAAGGATCTAAGTGAGGTTATTAAAGATCAACTTAAAGCATCCGGCTTCAATCCTAGATATATACTTCCAAGCAAATCAACATACCTTAACTCAGCTCAAGTTATAAAGAGGAAGCTTCTTGAGAAAGGTTTTGAACTAAATATCTGGGAATTAGAAAAGGAAACAGTATGGGGTGTCACACTTGCTGAGCAGGATGTTGATATATTCTCATTTCTTGAATATGGAAAACCTTTCACAGACAAGAAGATGGGAGTACTTCCAACAAAACTTGCAAGAATTATGATTAATCTCACAGGTGTTAAGAAGGGTGTGATCTGGGATCCATTCTGCGGCTCTGGAACTATCCTTCTTGAGTCTCTAATCAGTGGTTATGATGTACTTGGCTCGGACATTGATCCTGAGGCTGTTGAGGGCACAATACGAAATATTGAGTGGTTTGGAAAGACCTCACTTGCTGGAAGTGTTAAGTATGATGTATTTGAATTTGATGTAGTTGATCCAAACAGAAAGGTTGTTAATCAGCTAATGAACAGTGAATTTGATGCAATTGTATGTGAACCATATATGGGTCCACCTCAGTTTAAGATACTTTCTGAAACTAGGGCAAAAGAGCTTCTTGAGAATGTAAAAAGCTTGTACGAAGGACTCTTTTCAATAATTGCAGAGATTAAGAAGCCAAATATCTCTGTTGTGATGATTATGCCTTCATACAGAACAGCAAATGGATGGGTAACTACAAGTGTTTTAGATATGGTTGGAAAGAGATGGGTCATTGAGAACAAGAAATATGGTGAGCACTTGCATTGGGACAGAACAAATAGTATGATTAGACGCAATATTTTCGTCCTAAAAAGGAAAAAATAAGTTCAAAGATTAAATAGATGTCAAAAGTTAAAGGTGCAAGTTCAGTAAATATGTCCGCAAATGTTGCGGGTAAGAGACTTGGTGTAAAAAAATATGCAGGTGAATCTGTAATAAATGGAAATATAATTGTAAAGCAAAGAGGTTCTGTATATCACCCAGGAGATAATGTAAAGATGGGAAGAGACTACAGTATCTACGCAATTGCAGATGGAACAGTAGCATTTAGAAGAATGACAGGATACAAGAGGAACCAATTTTACGTTGACGTACTGCCAAATAATGGCAAGGAGTAAATTCGTACAAATAGAGAGCAAAAACGCTCTTCTTGAACTTCTTTTAGAGGGAAAAGATTTTGAAAAGATATATATAGCAACTTCTGCTTTTAAAGATCCAAAGACCACAACAATACTTTCACTAGCCTCTTCAAAAAAGGTACCAATTGTTAAGGTTGCAAGAAAGATCATTGATAGGATGAGTAGAACCCCTGCAACTGAATCAATAATCGGTATGATGGTTGCTGATAATCTTTGGAATATTAGAGAGCTTTTAGATAAGCTTGAGGCAGATGGCACACAACCATTCTTTCTTCTTCTTGATCATGTAAAGTATGATCAGAATGTTGGTGCAATACTTCGAACTGCATTTGCATCAGGTGTAAATGGTGTAATAACGCCAATTAAACAGGCAAATTTCCTTTCAAATGAAACACTTAGAATATCAATGGGTGCATCTGCAAGAATTCCTCTTGTTGAGATGAACCTATTTAGTGCAATTAGAGAGATGAACAAAGCAGGTATAAGAGTTCTTGCTGTAACAATGGATGGAGAGCAGTACTATGAAGAGAATCTAAAGGGCCCAATCGCATTTGTACTTGGAGCTGAGGATGTTGGTATATCAACAAGAGTTCTAGAAAGAGTTGATGGAAAAGTTTCAATTCCAATGAGAAAGGGTATCGGATCACTAAACGTTGGTGCGTCCACTGCAATCCTTTGTTACGAAAAGCTAAGGCAGGAAGTTAAGGGTAAGTAGTTACTCTCTAACAATCTTTCCCATAATCTCACTTAGTTCTTTCTCATTGTTAAACCTTATTACAATCTTTCCACCCTGTGAGAGCTTTGAGATCTGTGCTGTGAATCCCAGTGTTTGTGAAAGCTTTCTGCTGTACTCCATAATCTCCTTTGTTATCTCATCATCACTCTTTTTTGTTGTTGCTTTTCCATAGTTGATCTTTCGAACCATATTCTCAGTATCTCTAACACTTAATCCTCTTCTGATTACAATATTTGCAGCCGCCACCAGTGACGATCTATCAGCTAGTCCTAGAAGAGCTCTAGCATGTCCTTCTGAGAGTTTAACATTCAGTACAGCCTCCTTGACCTCCTTTGGAAGTCCAAGCAGTCTAATCTTGTTTGTAACCGCTACACGGCTAAGTCCAACTTTTTTAGCAATCTGTTCTTGTGTTAGTCCAAATTCCTCTTGTAACTGTTTAAATGCTGTCGCCTCTTCAAGTGGGTTTAGGTCTTTTCGCTGAATATTTTCAATTAGGGCAAGTTCTAGCATCTCTTGAGGTGATGATTCTTTGATTACAACAGGCACAGTTTTGAGTCCTGCAAGTTGTGATGCTCTAAATCTTCTTTCTCCTGCTATGAGGAAGTATCTTTCACTATCCTTATCTTTTGTGACGATTAAAGGCTGAATGATTCCATGTTCTCTAATTGAATCTGCAATCTCAATTAGGTCATTTGGATCAATGTGCATTCTTGGTTGATATGGGTTAGGGGAGATCTTTGTAATATCAAAGTTCTCATTATATGCACTTGTTGAATTTGACATCTTCTCTGTATTTATGAGTGCTGCTAATCCTTTTCCTAATCTTTTCTCTTCCATATCTATTTTTGGTTATTAATTAAAATCGAGTGACAAATTCTTTAGCAAGTTTCCTGTATGCAATTGCACCTGTTGATTTAGGGTCGTAGTCTAGTATGCTTTTTCCGTGTGATGGTGCTTCTGAGAGCCTTACATTTCTAGGTACAATGCTTTCAAAAACTTTCTCTTTGAAGAACTCCTTTACATCAGCAACAACACTCTCTGAGAGTTTTGTTCTGCTGTCATACATTGTTAATACAACTCCACCGATCTCAAGTCGTGGATTGATTGCTTTAATTAGGGATACTGTTTCAACTAGCTGTCCAAGCCCTTCAAGTGCAAAATATTCACACTGTATTGGTATTATGATGTTTTGTGCAG
>CAYQNB010000031.1:0-1480 GCA_964418805.1 uncultured Candidatus Saccharibacteria bacterium
TTCATCTCAACATCCTTAACAACACCATATATTGCATCAGAAGGCTTTTCATATCCAAAAACAGTTTTGATCCAGTTAGCACTATATTCTGTCAATTCATACTTACTCACCTCATTTTTCAAACTTTCAATAAGTTCAACAAGAAGAATTGCAGCCCTTGGGAAATCACTTCTAGAGATTTTTTCAGGAAATGACTTTGAAAGATACTTAAAAATTAATGAAGAGAGGGAATATGACTTATCCCCAGAAGAAAGCAAATTAGAAAGAAGCTTTATATCACAAGCTTTTTCATGATTCATTTCGGTTCGTGAAACAATATCTTCGAAGTTGTACAGCCATGTTTCACAGTTCATCCCATCTGTGAAACCCTCTTCCTCCCCTCCAAGCCACCCCGATACCTTTCCAGAGTTATCCACAATCACCTCAAATATATATTCTTGACCATCAAATGACTCATCTGATGATATATAACCCATTATTCTACTTCTAATCTCCACAACATCCTCATACATCTTCTCTTTCGCATCAAAGATAGTCATATCGCTTGATTGAGTGACTACATCAACACCTCCAAACATCCCCATCTGCTCCCCTTTTGATATATTGCTCCTTCCATTAATAGATTTAGGGATTTTAGGCAACAAACTTCTGAATTCAAACTTAACAAAAGTTTCAACAAGAGCATCTTCATCAAAATCTTTAAGAAGGCACTGTTCTAATTGCAGATCCATATCAACATCGGTCTTAATTGTAGCCAGATCTTTGCTAAACTCAGCCTGCTCAATAGATTCTCTAAACAAAGTGGCCTGCTTTTCACTCAAATCACCCAGATTTTCATATATCTTGTCTAATGTCCCATACTTTCCAAGAAGTGTAATGGCACTCTTCTCTCCCACGCCCTTGATTCCGGGGATATTATCAGAAGCATCTCCCACAATTGCCTTGAAATCAACAACCTGAGATGGTGAGTATCCGAATTTCTCTAGTGTTAAAGCCTCGTCATATACCTTCAGATTACTAAAAGATCCACTAGGAAGACATGCGTATGAGTTTTTACCAATTAGTTGCAGAAAGTCTCGATCTCCTGTTAAAAGGATTAGGTCGAAGTTCTGAGACGCCCATTTCCCGCTCTTTACATACTCTGAAACAGTTCCAAGGATATCATCAGCCTCAAAGCCCTCCTTTTTAATTATGGGGATGTTAAAAGCACTCAAAACCTCTTCAATTAGTGGGAATTGAGCTAGAAGTGACTGGTCTGTTGGCTTTCTTGTCCCCTTATACTCTGCGAACTTTGCATGCCTAAAGGTTGGTTTTGCAGTATCAAAGGCACACATCACATACTTTGGATCAAACTGCTTTAGAGCCTGCAAAAGCATTACAGTGAAGCCGTATACAGCATTAACCTGTACACCACCTTTAATACTTAAACTAGCTGGATATGCATGAAAAGCTCGGTGTACAATTGCATTAGCATCAATTG
>CAYQNB010000031.1:1490-7443 GCA_964418805.1 uncultured Candidatus Saccharibacteria bacterium
AGAAAGATATCTCTTTTTAAATCCATATATGATTATACACCTGATTATACAAACAAGGCATTAAACTCCTCTTTTGCGATCTCCTCTTTCTCCATTAGAAGTGCAACAAGTTTCTCAACCAACTTCTTATTATCCGTCAATATCTTCTTAGCATCCTTAAGCGCATTATCAATCAATCCCTTGATCTCCTCATCAATTAGTTGGGCTGTACTATCACTATAATCTCGGTCTCCTCCATATGTATAGCCAAGGTGATTAACCTCATCAAGCTTTCCATACTCAACAAAGCCAAGACTCTCACTCATTCCATATTTTCTAACCATTAGTTTGGCAACCTCAGTTGCATGTTCAATGTCAGATGAAGCACCTGTACTCATCTCACCCAAAAAGACCTCCTCTGCGACCTTTCCACCGACTGCAGTATTGATATGTGCAAGAAGTTGGGATTTTGTTGTTAGTGTACTATCCTCCTCAGGAGCATATACTGTTACACCACCACTAAAGCCTCTTGAGATCATTGAAACAAGCTCCACAGGATCACTTCCTGGTGTGAATTTGGATACAACAGCATGACCTGCCTCATGATATGCAACTCTCTTTAGATCAAGATCTGTTCTCTTGTTCTTCTTCTGCCTTCCAAGCTTAACCTTAAGGTATGACTCCAAAAGATCACTCTGCTCAATTGCCTTCCTGCCCTCTTTAACGGCCATGATTGCAGACTCGTTAAGAAGATTTTCCAAATCGGCACCTGAATATCCAGTTGTTTTTTTAGAGATAACATCAAGATCTACATCTTTAGCAAACTTCTTGTTCTTAGCATGAACCTCTAGAATCGCCCTTCTCTCCTCATTGTCCGGCATCCTAACAACAACCATTCTGTCAAATCTTCCAGGTCGCAATATTGCAGGATCAAGAACATCAGGCCTGTTTGTTGCCGCAAGCACAATCACATTCTCTCTTTCCTCAAGACCATCCATCTCAACAAGAATCTGATTTAATGTCTGCTCACCCGCACCAGAATGTAATACTGTACCCCTCTTTTTAGCAACTGCATCAATCTCATCAATGAAGATTATGCATGGAGAAGCTCTTTTAGCTTTTGTGAACAGGTCACGCACTCTTGAAGCACCTGCACCAACAAGCATCTCTTCAAATTCAGAACCAGATGTATGAAAAAATGGAACACCTGCTTCACCTGCAACTGCCTTTGCAAGAAGAGTTTTTCCAGTTCCAGGCGCACCTGCAAGAAGAACGCCTTTTGGTATTCTTGCTCCAATCTGAAGATATTTTTTAGGATTCTTAAGAAAATCAACAATCTCAACAAGTTCCTCTTTAACATCATTAATACCAGCAACACTATCAAATGTAATTCCACTCTTTTTGCCAAACAAAAGCCTTGCCTTGCTTTGACCAAAGTCCATGAGTCGACCACCTGAAGCTTGCATACCACGAACCATGTTAAACATGAGAATTAGTCCAACAGAAAGAAGCACAATCCAGATGATATCTGCAATTGAGATGTTCACTGATGGTTCATAGAAGTCATTCTCAAGTGTCTTTATATCAACACCAGCATCTGCAAGTGTTGCATAGAAATCAGTATCAGGCTTGATTAGAGCAAATGTTCTTTCAGATGTTAGAACCTTCTTACCATCAATATCCTTCTCAACCTCTTTTTCCAAGATTACATGGTCCTCTTTAAGAATTACCTTTTCATACTTTCCCTCTGAGATATCTTTGACAACACTGCTTAAGGACACTTCCTGCCCCTTAGATTGAAAGTTTGCAATGAAGTTGAAGGCTGTGAAAAGTGAAAGTCCAATCAATATACTAATTACAATTCCTGTGAAGGCATTCTTCTTAGGAGCCTTTATCTTTCTAATGTCTGTCTTCTTAACTTCCCCACCTTTATTCTTTTGCATAGTATTAATAATATCTTAATCTGGTGGCAACTGGAATCGAACCAGTGACCTTGGGTTTATGAATCCCATGCTCTAACCGACTGAGCTATGCCACCAAGCTGTCAAGTTAAATTATATCATCAAAAGGACATAAAATAGAAGAAAATTACTCTCTTCCTGTATACAAACCAGTTTCTGTATTAATTGTAACAGTATCACCCTGCTTTACAAAAAGAGGAACATTCACCCTATACCCTGTTTCAAGTGTAACTAGTTTTGTTGCAGCATTAGCAGTATTGCCCTTAACTGCATCAACAGACTCTGTAACTTTAAGTGAAACAGAAGCCTTCCTTCTAATTGAAAGAACCCTTTGTTCATATATCATCATAAGTACAGAATCCCCCTCTTTAAGGAAATTAATGTAGTCATCGACAATTGAAAGAGATAGTGGAATATTTTCAAATGTAACCGCATCCATGAAGTATGCATTGTTCTCATCCTTGTACAGATATTGCATCTCTTTAGTCTCAGGTTCAATCTGCTCAACCTTAGTACCAGCCTTGATGGTTTGAGTTATGGTATTTCCACCATCTAAGTTTTTCATCTTAAGAATGATTAAACCACCCTGTCTTCCCTGAGTTTTAAGTTGACGATCAAGAACATAGTGGAATTTACCATCAATTAAAAGGTACATATCCTTTGTTGGAGAGTCTGTATATGCCATATGCATCTGTTTAAAAAATAATTGGAGGTTCTTTGGTTGCGGGGGTCGGACTCGAACCGACGACCTTCAGGTTATGAGCCTGACGAGCTGCCACTGCTCTACCCCGCGATGTTAAGAACAAACGGATTATACATTAGAAAGGTTAACTAGACAACAAAACGGGGGCATACACCCCCGTTTTATGAAATTTAAAGTTAGATTTTATCTACACTTCTTATTTACTACTTCCATACATCTTCCATTCCACTGATATCCCTTCTTTCCTGGAATACACTCTCCTGGTTGACATGCACTCTTTCCTGTACCACCCTTACCAGTTGTTGCAGGCGCCTCAACTTTTGCACAGTACTTAGTACAGTATCCTCTATCGTAGGAGTATCTGTTTGGTGAATCCTTAGCAGCAGGACACACAAAGTTCTGAATTCTTGATCTGTATGTTTTAACTGCACTTAGAGCAGATTGAAGCTTTCTAGCATCTCCTGCACTAATATTTCCACCAGTCTCTTTTACCTTCTCATTCAATCTGTACACCTCGTTTTCAAGTGCCTTGAGCTCTTTTTCTAATCTTGTTTTTCCTGAACAGGTCTTAGCTGGAACCGCACAGCCATCTACCTTAGAAACCTTATATGATTTCTTCGCACATTTACATGTAACATCGATGTTAACACGTTGGAATCCTGTATAACATCCATTTGAAGCGTCGGATGTCTCAGTTCCTAAATTCTTTGCACTGTTCATGTACCAGTACAAACCACCCATTAACACAAGAAGAAGAATACCGCCAATTACTGACATCATCTTTTTCTTATCATTGGCTGTCTTTTTTCTAGCCATAATTATGAAAAATATAAATTATATAGATTAAATTTACGGTTAATAATTATCGGTGTCAATACTATACCCCACCTATCAAAAACCCGTACCAAATCTCAACCACACTCATATCACTCACAACAGTATCACCCTTCTCAGATAGAATCTGATCCAATCTTTCAGATGCAACGCCTAGTGTACTTTCAGGTATTACAAACAAAATATCACCATTTTCAGCATAGTTGAGCCTGTTTCTAACAGCAGTTTCGATGTAGTCACTTGATTGCAGCGTTTCCTTTTGAAGTATCAACTCAATATTCTTAACCCTCAGTTCATCCACCTCACTTTGCGCAGTTTTCAATATCCCAAGCTTTAATGTTGTTAGCTCGATTGACTTAAAAACGTTATACAGAAGGAATATTGATACGACAACTAGCCCAAAGTTAACACCAAATTTTACAAAATCAAAACTCTTTTGCTCAATCTTCTTGCTCTGTTTAAACTCAACTTTATCCATACATACATAATATGGTGAATATGAAATGCTTTCAACAATATTAATATATTATTGACCCCTATATACCCTAGTGCTATAATTCCCATAGTATAGCCCCAAAGGATATGTAAATTAATAGAATTAACATCAGTGAGCGCAATTAAAAATATAGAGTTTGCTAAATATCACAAAACATTTACAGATGAGCTCAAAAGCAAAAGCAGGTCAGAATCAACTGTAATTGCATATTCAAAGGATATTGAACAGATTCTCAACTACTTCGCTCAAAAGGGCCTAGAAAAGATTTCTAAAGTAACTATAGAAGACCTAGAGGGATATAAAACACATCTTCAAGAAAATAACTATACACCTAAAAGTATCTCAAGAAAGATAAATAGCACAAGAACCTTCTACAGATTTCTTCTAGAAAATAGCCTAATCAATGAAAATCCAGCTGAAAAGCTTGCACACCCTAAGTTTGAGATTAAGCCTCCAAGAGTACTCTCAGAGATGGAATATAGAGCACTTAGAGATGTAAGTCGTGTTGATACCCGACTATACTCAATCATAGAGCTTCTCCTTCAAACAGGAATTAGAATCGGCGAACTTGCAGGTCTCTCTTTGGAAGATGTTAGAACATCAAATGAGAGCAAAATTCCATATCTCTTCATTAAAGCGGCAGGTAGTCACCCAATGAGAAAGGTTCCTCTAAATCAATCAGCACATAAAGCAATACAGGAATACATTAGAATTAGACCAGAGAGTGAAGATGAGACACTCTTCATAACAAAGAACGGTAGACCCCTTCTTGTTAGAAATATTAGAACAACAATAGATAAGGCATTTGAAAAAGCAGGTATTAAGAATGCTAAGGTGAATGATCTTAGAAATACATTCATAGCACATCACCTAGCAAATGGAGTATCACTTGTAACAGTATCAAAGCTTGTAGGTCATAAGAGACTTTCAACCACAGAGAAATACCTAAATCTTGTTAATGACAAGCAAGATGAACAGGAAAAGGATTTAAAAGAATTGTAATCCCCGATGGATACAGCACCTATTGAAAAGCCAATAACCAGAATCAAACTGGGTAAAAGGGCTGTTAAGAAATTAACAAAATTCTTAACTGGTTATTCCCCAATTGAAAATAGGCAATTACTAAGCGAACAGATCCAATTCCTCTATGCTAGCATTGAACAACTGAAAGATTTGGAAGACTTTCCTGTTAACAATCCTACAGCAGAGGAAACAGCCATAATGGTGGCTCATGTACTAGATTGGCACCATGTTAACCCGCTACCTATCGATTATGGACATTTTGCGGGCAAAGGCACACTAACCAGATTCGAAGAATATTTAGTTGAACAGTCAATTGCAAAGGCCTGTGATGCTTCAGGCACAAACTACTTCGGTATAAATGTGGGGACAACTCTTGAGAGGTATAGCCAGATGACAACATTTCTTGATACTTATCTACCATACCTAAACAATGATACAGCTAATAGCGAAGAGATCAGAGTGATACATAGACATTGCGAGACTATTGGTAACTATCTCACATAGCAACTCTCATGGTGGGAGTAGATTTCAGACAATAAACAGGAAAAGGATTTAAAAGAGCTTTAAGAATTCTTTCAACTCAAGCTTGTTTCTCTCATTCAAATGTATAAAGCTATGCTTAATATCAATCTTCTTCTCATCAATAACCTTTGCTACCATATACATTCCCCAATTACAAAATGATCTTGTATATGACCTATTTACACCAATATTCATAAATCCATCCTCTGGATATTGTAGAGGATAAATTTCTTTTCCATCTTTAGAAATCTTTCCATTATTAAACATATTAATAGCCTTTGTTTCAAAGGTTGACCCACCCTTCCCTTTTGCAACACCAAGTATATACTCAAATCTTCCACTACAAACCAACCTCTCTAGTTCAACAATATCTTCTTTGAGTCTTCCTAGAACAACAACATTCTCAGATATTGATCTGAGCATTTCGATATCTGG
>CAYQNB010000032.1:0-7261 GCA_964418805.1 uncultured Candidatus Saccharibacteria bacterium
ATCCAAAATCTCTCCAGTATGATTCCAGCTGTAGTTCTTGAACCAAAAGAGAACGAACGAATACTTGATATGTGTGCGGCACCAGGAAGTAAGACAACACAGATTGCATCGATGATGAATAATAAGGGTGAGATTGTTGCAAATGATGCAGATTCATACAGAATCTCAAAGCTTCGAAATGTTCTAGATGAATTTGGAGTTAAGAATACAAAGATTAGAAATGAAGATGGTGGTGGAATTGGAAAAAGAGAAGAGGGTCGATATGACAAAGTTCTTCTAGATGTTCCTTGTAGCGGTGAAGGACTCATATATCTAAAAGGTGAAAAACCACTTAGATATTGGAATATTAAAAAAGTTAAACCTCTTGTCAAAATACAAAAGGAGCTAGTTGAATCAGGTTTTAGAGCTTTGAAGAAAGGTGGAACGATGGTGTATTCAACATGTACACTAGAACCAGAGGAGAATGAAGGTGTCATTACCTACCTTCTTGAGAAGTTTCCTAATGCTGATATCGAAGAGATAGAGCTATTCAACTCAAGCGAGTTTAGAGAGTATGAGAAGCATGTGAAAAGAGGTATCAGAGAGTATAACGATGTCTTCTACAATCCAGATGTCTCTAAATCATATAGGGTACTTCCAAGTTCAATCATGATGGGCTTTTACATTGTCAAGATTAAAAAGAGCTAATCATTCAGCTCATAGTTTTTCTACGCCTTGTTATTCCAACATATATTTTTTCAATTATTACATTTTGGCTACAGGCCGAAATACTATACAAACCGATGTTAAAATGGAGTATCTAAAATTACTCGAGACAACTATGGCATTAACAAGAAAAGATATAGAGATGTTAGATCAATATATGGCACCAAGATTTCAATCAATTCAAAATCAGCTAGATGGTTTGGATATGAAGATAGATGATACAAAAACATCACTTCGAGAGATGATCTTTCAGCTACAAGGTAATATGGATCACCAGTTTGAAAAATTCTTCAGATATGTCGAGGATAGATTTGGCAAGATTGACAGTGCAACAACGATGAATACGATCGAAATTGAGATGATAAAGGAAAGTTTAATTAGAAAGAAGATACGACCTTCGTATGGAGGATATCTCTCAGATTCAGGAGATGAAAAGTACAAGAAAGGGAGATAGATTATCTCCTTCTTTCTTCTCTCTTATTGTCACCATCTGATTTCTTCTCTTGTGTATCACCCTTAGCTGCTTTCATACTGAGTTTGATCTTTCCACTCTCATCTACATCAAGTACCTTAACTTCAACCTCTTGTCCCTCTGTTACAAAGTCCCTTACATCCTTTACAAACTCATTGCTCATCTCTGAGACATGTACAAGTCCTGACACATCTGGTGCAATCTCAACAAATGCTCCATATTCCATAACTCCTTCAACTTTTCCACTGTATATCTTTCCAACTTCAGCTTCGAATGAAAGACCTGAAAGTCTTTGTACTGCTTGCTCGATTGCTTCTTGTGACTCTCCAAAGATATTAACTGTACCATCTTCATCAACATTAACCTCTGTTCCTGTTGATTCTGAAAGCTCTCTAATATTCTTTCCACCTGGGCCGATTAGTTCTCCAATCTTGCTAACTGGAATCTTAACTGTTGCAACCTTTGGTGCATACTTTGATACATTCTCTCTTGGAGCTGGCATTACCTTTTCAATTACATCTAGAATATGCATTCTAGCCTTCTTTGATTGCTCAATTGCCTGTTCAAATATCTCAATTGGAAGACCTGCTGCTTTATTATCCATCTGTACTGCTGTTATACCCTCTCTTGAACCTGCAACCTTAAAGTCCATATCTCCATGGAAATCTTCAACATCTTTGATATCAGTTAATATCTTATACTCACTGAAGTCATCATTTGTTACAACACCCATTGCAATTCCTGCAACTGGTCTTTTTAGTGGAACACCTGCATCCATGAGTGCTAGGGTTGAACCACATGTTGCGGCCATTGAACTTGATCCGTTCTGTGAAAGAATCTCACTCATTACAATGATTGTATATGGAAACTCCTCTACACTTGGAACAACTGGTCGAAGTGCCTTCTCAGCAAGAGCACCATGTCCAATCTCTCTTCTTCCTGGAATCCACTTAATTCTTCCTGATTCTCCAAGGGAGAATGGAAGTCCGTTGTAGAAGTGCATGTATGACCTTAGCTCTTCACCTGTCATATCATCAATTAGCTGTTGGTTTCTTGTATTTCCAAGTGTTGCAATTGAAAGGGATTGTGTCATTCCTCTTGAGAAGACTCCACTTCCATGAACTCTAGGCAATACTCCAACCTCTGCTTCAAGCTCTCGAACCTCATCCAATGCTCGTCCATCAACTCTCTGTCCTTTTTCTAGTATTAGTTTTCTTGTGGCCTTCTTAACAAGTTTGTAGTATGCCTCTTTAATTGTACTCTTTGTATATTTTCCTTCATACTCTTTAAGAAGTTTCTCAATTGTCTCATCTGAATCTTTCTTCTCATTTTCTGATGTTATATTTCTCTCAACATCATCTCCAAGAAATAGTTGCATACTTGAAAGAAGTTCTTCTGGTGTTGAGTATGAGGTATATTCCTCTTTTTCAACTTCAAACAACTTCACAAATTCATTCTGTGCATCTATCCATGGCTTCATGAGTTCAAGTCCATGCTTCATTGCATCAATTACAACTTCCTCTTTAATCTCATGACAACCGGCATCAATCATTGTGAAAAGCTTTCCGTCTCCTGCAACGATATAGTTCATTGGATCTTGCTCTGTTGTTTCATCATATGGTTTTCCATCCTTAAGTCCAATTCTAGCTCCTGCAATCGGTCCATCGAATGGTGTTTTTGAGATCATTAGAGCTGCTGATGCTGCACTAATTGCTAGTATCAATGGATCATGATCTGGATCGTATGAGAGAACTGTTACAACAAGTGAAAGATCGTTTCTGTAGTCTGCAGGAAATCTAGATCTAAAAGATCTATCAATCATTCTAGCTCTTAGAACTGCTTCATTGCTTGGAAATCTTTCTCTTTTAACAAATCTTGAGCCGGACATCTTTCCAGCTGCATACAATTTTTCAATATATTCAACTGACATTGGAAAAAAGTCTGCATCTCCAAATGGTGTACCTGCATCTGCATTTACCATTACAACTGTGTCTCCCATTGTTGCTATTACACTACCCTGTGACCTTCTTGCATACTTACCTGATTCAAATGAGCATTTAACTCCATCGATCTCGAACTCATACTTCTTCTGATTAAACATTTTTTATTTCTTTTTTATATTATTTTTATATTTGGCTGAGCATATCACAAATCCATCAAAGATACATCTTTGATTAAAATGAAATGCAGATACAATGAAAAAGCTCTAAAGTTTTAGAGCCTTTGCGAGTGTAGTATATCTTTCTTCATCAGATTTCTTAAGATACTCAATCAATCTTCTCCTTTTACCAACCATTTGAAGCAATCCTCTTCTTGAGTGATTATCCTTCTTATGATCTTTAAGATGTTCAGTTAGTTCATTAATTTGAGAAGTCAAAAGGGCGATCTGAACCTCTGGGGATCCTGTATCACCTTCGTGCATTGCAAACTCTTTCATTATCTCTGATTTTCTTTCTTTGCTAAGTGCCATATATTTTAGCCTATCACATACATATTAATCTTGACAATACGTGATCTATTCAATCTCATCAATTTTTGATGGGGGAATATCATTGTCATCCATATTTTTACTATTTTTATAGGCTTTTGTCAATACTTTACCTTTTGCACCAATATTCTTTGAATCACCCCTGTTCTCTTTTTCAAAATCTATAGAGTATAGGTCGGTTAGAATTGGGAAGAACTCTTTCTCAAAATTATCAACACCCATACCCTTAATTGTACATTGTGCGTGAGCCTCTCCACCCTTCCCATCAAACACACCAGCTATTACATTTGCACTATACTTGCTCACATCATTGCTCTCGATTACAACTCTCAGAGTGTCTTTTTCAACCTCATACACACTAAATGCAAGTTTGAAATCATTGGAAAGATTAAATGGAATTCGACCTCGCACGTCCAATGTTCCCTTGGTTACACCGTAATATTTTAGATCACTAAATGATACTTTTGAGTATACAATCTCAGCTTTCTTGTTCATCTTCACATTTTGCATAAGCTTAATCTGAAGATTTAGGTTTGCAGGTGTTTTTGAAAAATAGACATTAGATATTGATTTATTAAAATCTCCACCCTTTTCGATCATTGAAGATATTAGTCCCCATGAGTTTGAACTTGCATTGCCTTCAAGTACCTTTCTGAAATTCACAGTTCCATTTAGAAGAAGCTCTACACTCTCTTTGTCCATATCAATATTATATTCCTTAAACTGATCAAACACAGTTTCAGAATATGAGCTGTCTGAATCAATTGAGACGAATATATCCCCAATCTTCTTCTTGCTTCTTGCAAACACAACTGTATTGCACTCTTTGAAGAGATGCTCATTATCGTCGTAGAAGGAACCTAAGGATGTGAAGCTAGATAGTCCAAATGTCACAAGAAGGTCATATTTAGCACCCCCCTCATTGAACTTAACACTATCAAATGTGAAATTACCACTTCCTGGAGTTATCTTAAAAACAAGTTTCTTGTTCTTCTCATCCTTGTCCCAAATAACCTTTTCAATTCCAGTTGCACCGTAGTCAATCTCAATCTCAAAGTTCTGGCCTTTAAGTTTCTTAATTGGGGATACCTTATACTTCTTGAATAGTTCCTCTGTTACCTTTGAAACACCTTTTAGAACAAGCAGATCATACTTCTTGTCTTGTGAGTTGAGGTATTTACACAGAGCAACAACACTACATGCCTTATCAAACGAATTAATTGTATCTGCAAGGATCAAAACGGACTCGGATTGATCAATGTAGTTTTCAAACTCAGCCATGAGCTAAACCCATAAAGATTATTCTAAGGATATTTTACTTAATAATTTTGTAACAGTAAAGGGCATCGCCTTCAACTGCATCTACACTCTTTTCTAGTATCACTCCAAATTCCTGACCGTTTTTAGCTTCGTTGATTATATCTTTTCCATGTCGCATTGAAGATACTCTTCCCTCTGCAACAATATCGTCACCTCGAACTATGTACACCTTACATCCCTTCTTAACAACACCTTTTTCAAGTCTACAACCAATTACCTGTGATCCATCACTTAAAGTGAAGATTGCTTTAACCTTAGCATTTCCAATCTCTTCCTCTGTCTCAACTGGAGCTGCTAGGGAATCAATTGCACCACTAACCTCATCAATTAGTTTGTAGATGATGTCATATACGCGAACAAGTATCTTCTTTTTCTGTGCTAGATCGATTGCACCTTTCTCACTTCCGACTTCAAATCCAAGTATGATTGATTTTGTAACCTCTGCTTTTTGCACATCTGTTACAGATATGTCCCCTACACCACTGTGTATGATCTTAACTGTATATCCTTCAACCTCAAGCTCATCGAGTGACTTTAGTATTGCCTCAAGTGAGCCTTGTGAAGATGATTTAACAATGACATTAAGTTTCTTATCACCTTCATCTTCAATAACTGGTGCATTTGCAGCAATTAAGAATGAAAGATCAACCTTCACCTCACCATCCTCTGTTAGTTCCTGCTCAACAACAACCTCTTTCTCAACCTCTTCAACCTTCTTAAACTGATCCTTAAGAAGCTTTTCCTCATTCTTTTGCAAAACAAAGATATCACTTCCAAGTTCAATTAAATTGCTAAGACCAAGAATCTTTCCTCCATATCCTGCTCTTAGAACTTCAATTGGTGCATCTTCCTCAGAGATCATTCCCTTAACCTTTTCAATTACAATCTTTCCATCTGCCTGATATCCAAGCCAGTCTCCCTTTTTCAAAACACCATCAATTAGTACAACTGTTGAGACATTTCCTCTTGATTTCTCCTTGATTGATTCAAGAACACTTGCTCTTCCTACAATTCCCTCTTGGAGTTCTGCTCTTTCTTTTGGTCCATCCATTTCATAGAGAAGTGAGATCATCTCTAAAAGGTCATCAAGTCCTTCACCTGTCTTTCCAGATACCTTAACAACCGGAATCTTTCCACCCATTCCTTCAATCTCAAGACCTTTGCTTGATATATCACGAAGTACCTTTTCTAGATTTACATTTGGAAGATCAATCTTATTTATTACAACAATTGGTTTTGCTGTTGATTTTTTAATAATCTCGATTGACTCCTCAGTTTGTGGTTTTACACTATCATCTGCAGCTACAATTAGAAGGACAATATCTGCAATACTTCCACCTCTAACTCTCATTAGATCAAATGCTTGGTGTCCTGGTGTATCTACAAAGGTTATCTTCTTTCCTTTAATATCGATTGTGAGTGCTGAGATCTTCTGAGTTATCCCTCCGACCTCTTTTTCCTGTACATGAGCATCTCTAATCTTATCAAGAATGGTTGTTTTACCATGATCAACATGACCAAGTATTGTTACTATTGGAATCTTTGAATTTTCTGTTTCTAATACATGCTTATCCACTCTTTTTGCTTACCAACTTATTTAAATCCTCAAGACTTACCCTAACTACATTTCCAACACTTTCACTTTTCTTCTCTTTCTCTATGTATTTTTCAAATTCACTCACTAACTCTTTCGTATCTTCAATCTTTACCTTTAATCCTCTTTCAAATGCCTTTGTTTTAAATGCCTTCTCAAGTACTTCTAACTCTGGCTTTATATTCACACCTCTCCCACTGTACTTTCCACTATCATCAATCATAATCTTGCCCTCAACATTTACAAAACGTACTAGATCTCGTTTAGGCAACTTTTCTTTTGTAACTGCACACATCCTCATTGGTATGTGCTTTACTCTTTCGTTCACTTTGCATTTAGTCCTTCAAATATTTTCTTTGCAGTACTTTCACCAATTCCTTCAAGTTCCATTAGTTGTTCAACTGAAAATTCTTTAATATCTTCTACACTCTTTCCACTTTTCACAAGTTTCTTAAGAAGTGCTGGGGTTAAGAGGGACACCTCTTTAACCTCAACAGTTGCATCAGTTTCAACCTCTGCTTTTTCTTCTGAAGGTACATCTTTTGGTGTTTCAGCTTTAGTTGCTTTTCCATCTGGCCCTACAATATCAATCTTTTTTCCTGTTAGCTTCCATGCAAGTCTTACATTCTGTCCATCTCGACCGATTGCAAGAGAGAGTTGGTCCTCGGCAACTTTAACAGTT
>CAYQNB010000033.1:0-2834 GCA_964418805.1 uncultured Candidatus Saccharibacteria bacterium
GAAGATCTTTTACATTCTCGATTCCTATTTTAGAAAGAAGCTGCGCTTTGCTTTCTCCAATTAGTGGAATGTTTGTTACACTGCTTTCTGCCGTTATTTTTACTGGCATGTTTTAGAATGGAATGATTGAAAGTATAATTGGGAGTATTATACTACTTACAAGAATCAGCGCAATGACAACGTTAATGAACTTTTTAATCTTAGATTTGGTTTTTTCTTTCATGAGAAAGTATATCAGTTACTAAGTGCCCTCTCAATCTTTTTAATAGTTGAAATGGAGTGTGCATATTCTAGAAACTTCTCACTTGGTTTCTTCTTTTTAGGGTCTGTAACTATCTCAACTGTATCTCCTGATTCTAGCTTTTTGCTAAGTCTTGCACTAACTCCATTCACTTTAGCTGATACTGCCATATTTCCAATTTCTGTGTGTATCTTATATGCAAAATCCAAAACAGTATCTCCTTTTTGTAACTCAACAATCATGCCTTTAGGTGTTAGGGCAAATATCTGATTTTTAAAGATACTTCCGGTTATGGGGATTGATCTTTCAGTTTCTCGCAGGTTGATATGTTCATCAATTGCACTGTGTATCTGCTCTACCCATTCAAACTCATTTGTTGCTTTAGAAAACCTACTCATACTCGCTTTATATGCAATATGGCTTGCTGGTCCATATGTATTTGTGTAGTACATCTCGTGGGTTAGGATGATTATTTCAATCTCTAGATCTGAGATTTCTGGAATCTGGGTTGTGATCTGTATTGCACTATATCCATTTGGTTTTGGATGTGTAATGTAGTCATCAAACTCCTTTTCGTTCTCAATGGTTAGTTGCTTAATTGCCTGTGCAATTTTGAAACAGTCTTCTTCTTTTTGAGTGAGGATGCTAAATGCAAGAAGATCTTTTACATCAGAAAGATGTGTTCCTTTCCCTTCGTCTTGATACTTCTTTAACTTCTTATATGTACTAAATATGCTCTTCACTCTTCCAAATATTTTTGGTTTATATCCTAGAATGTCTGTAATTAGTTGGAGCTGTTCAATATATCTTTCCTTTAGTTCATCATTAATCTTATTTCTTGAAAGCAGTCGTGAGATTCTCTCATACTCTTCTGGCCTGTATGCCTTAAATGCAATCTCCTCTAGCTCTTTTTGAATAGGTCTAACATTTAGATATTCTGCAATTGGGGCATATATGTTAAATACCTTTAGACAGAAGTCCTCCATTCTTTCTTTTGGAACAAACGTAATGGTCTGTACATTGTCCAGTGCATCACATACTTTAATTAGTGCAGGTCTAATATCATCTGAAGTGCTTAGAAGATATTTTGTGATTGTTTGGTGGTTAACAGTGTTGAATGTTTTTGTTGCCTCATTTATCTTTTCAAGATTCTCAACAAGATTGATTACATCCTCTCCAAATGTCTTTAATATATACTCTCTATTGCTCCCCTGTTCCTGTGAATCGTTATATGTATCTGAGAGTGATTGGTGAAGAAGTGCTGCTATGATGGAGTTTGTATCAAGCTTAACCTCTGCCACCTTTAGAGCAACATCAAGAAGATGTGTGAAGACCTCTTCACCACTATATCTTATTTGTCCTTGGTGATTTGTTTGTGCCAGGGTTATGGCTTTTTTCACCAGCTCTTCAAATCTGTCTGGTACTAATTCTAGGATCTTTTTAATTGTGTCTGTTTGTATCTGTGTCATCAAAGAAAAAACAATCCCCTTTTGGGGGATATATTATATGCAAAAATATCCCCGCTTGTTAAAGGGTGAAAATTGACTTAAATTGGCAATATACATTATTCATGGCGAACTATTCTATTAATTCTATATAGTTTTTGCAACTACTCTACTCTAACAATGTTCTTTCCCACCTTTAGTATTCCACTTTCAACTACCTCAAAAGCCCAGTCATCTATTGTTATATCATTTAACTTCACAGCACTTTGATCAATCAATCTTCTGGCTTCACTCTTGCTTTTAGCAATCCCCTCTTCAACGAGAAGGTCTAGTATGTTTCTATCTCCCTTAACAGTTTTTGAGATCTCTTCATATGTTTTAGTCTGAAATGATGTTTCAAAGTGTAGTTGGGCTTTATTCGCAACCTCTGCTCCAAAAAGGTCTGAGGTTAGTTTGAAGGCTAGTTCTTTTTTAAGGATCATAGGGTTTTCTCCATCTGCCATTCTTTTTTCAACAGCACTAACATCTTCCATATCAGAGTCTGTTAGGAGTTCGAATCCACCAATGATATGTACATCTGGAAATGCCATAACTTTGCCAAATATGTTTTCTGGTGTATCAGAGAGCATTATCATATTTCCTTCACTCTTTCCCATCTTAACTCCATCTGGTGTTGTAAGGAGTTTTCCATTTACAACATACTTCTCTTTTTTTAGATGGTTTCTAACCATATCTCTTCCTGCTAGCATATTGAAAAGTTGGTCATTTCCTCCAAGTTCAACATCAGCTTCAAGTACCACAGAGTCGTATCCTTGCATCAATGGGTACAGAAATTCGTGTAGTCCAATCGGTTTATCCTCCTCAATTCTCTTTTGGAACATATTTCTTTTTAACATCTGTTGGACTGTGAATTCACTTGCAAGTTCAATTACCTGTTCAAATGTGAGTTTGTCATGCCAGTCTCCATTAAATACCACTTCAACTGGATTCTCCTTATCCTCAAAGTTCAAAAATCTGCTAGCTTGCTTTTTGTATTCTCTTAGATTTTCTTGAACTATCTCTTTTGTGAGTTTTGTTCTTGTTGCCGTCTTATCCGATGGGTCACCAATTCTTCCTGTGAAGTCTCCTAAGAGAAGGTATGTCTTATG
>CAYQNB010000033.1:2844-7225 GCA_964418805.1 uncultured Candidatus Saccharibacteria bacterium
AGCTTTCTAAAGTCTTCAAGCTTTCTCATCATCACACTGTGTCCTATGTGTAGGGTTGGTGCTGTTGGGTCAATTCCGTAGTATACGTTCAGTCTTCTTCCAGAAAGAAGCATCTCCCTAAGCCCCTCTTTATTTGGTACTGCATCTTCTACAGCTTTATTTAAAATTCTTTCAATTATTTTTTCATCTTTAAGTATATTCATATTAAAATATTGTAACAGATTATCTATGGAAAAGTATCAAGTTTTGAAAATGTTTAATTACCCCAAGTCGGGGTAATATGTTTTGTAGCAGTTTAGTTGTAACAGTTCTTTGTTACTCATTAAAGGAATTATATCAGAAATTGTTTCAGATTGTGCTAGAGCTCATAGTGTGGAAGTTTGTTGCCTAAAATGATAAAATCACGCTCTAGTTCTTTTAAAACAAAAAATAACTAACTATCTAGTTTTCAAGAGGAGAAGTGGCATGATTGCAAGAATAGTGGTAGTTTTCGTTCTTATTTTGTCGGTATTTCTGCCGACACAAAAAGCAGAGGCCAAAAGCCTCTGTTATGACAGCGTCATTATGGGGATGATTGCGTTAGTACAAGAAGGGGTAGAAATCTTATTCGAAGTTCCTGGAGGGCAACTCTTAAGGGGGTTTGAACTCATGGATTATGACATGGGAGAAATAAGAACAATCTATTTCAGGGTGGATGATTATAATGCCCCAAAAATTTCAAAGGTTTTTGGGCTGTCAGCAAATAATGCTGATAATCTAATTTTTGCTTTAGAAAAGATAGGAGTGGGGAGTTTAGATAATTTCGTGGTATTTAGAGTGGACAATTTACCACCGTGTCCACCATCAGGGGGAAAGGCCTTGTGGCCAGAAGATATAAGTTTTCAAGGGGATTATTCAAATCTGCCTCTGGCAGAAATTCTTCCATTTTTGGTATTTGTGGGGATAGTAATTCTCATTATTATTATTTTTGTTTTAAAAAGAATCAATCCTAGGTCTGGTGAATTAGCTACTTAGTAGCATGCCAGACTTAGGAGGGGGATTTTAATCGGGATTCTGCTTACACTTAATCATATCCTTGTTTAGATATTTTCTGTTTTTTAAAGCACTAGGAAATAGTTGTTGATCTGATTTCTTGTTTTCTAGATTATGATCATACTCATACCCTTTTCCATATCCTAGATCTTTCATTAGATTTGTTGGTGCATTTCTAATATGCATAGGAACTGGAAGATTGCCATACTTTTCTATATCTTTCTTTGTCTCAATACTAGTTGTATATGCACTATTATCCTTTGGAGCATTAGAAAGATATATACCAAGTTGCATGAGAGCTGTATCACACTCTGGCATACCAAGTTTTGCACATGTCTCATACACTGTATTTGCAAGAACTATGGCATTTGGATCTGCATTACCTATATCCTCACTTGCAAATCTAAGAAGCCTTCTGGCAACGTACAGAGGGTCTTCACCACTTGCAAGCATTCGTTGTATCCAGTAGCAGGCAGCATCTGGATTTGATGATCTGATTGATTTATGAACTGCAGATATTATGTTGAAATGTTCCTCTCCGTTCATGTCGTAGTACACCTGTTTTTGAACAGCTTTAGCTACAAGCTCTTCTGATATCTTCTCTCCATCTTTTAGAAGTGATGTTGTCATCTCAAGTATGTTTAGTGCAGATCTTAGGTCTCCATTTGCTAGATCTGACATCATCTCTAGTATCTTTTTTCCAATCTTAAGTTTTGAAAATTCTTTTGTTGATACATCTTTAAGGAATCCGTATATATCTTCCTGTGTATGTTGTTCAAATACAAATACTTTTGTTCTTGAAAGAAGAGCATTGTTAATCCTAAAGCTTGGGTTTTCTGTGGTTGCTCCAATTAGAGTTATTATCCCCTTTTCTACATATGGAAGCAGTGCATCTTGTTGTGCTTTGTTCCATCTGTGTATCTCATCTATGAAGAGTATTGTTCTTCTCCCATACTGTTGATTATTAAGTGCAATCTTAACAATCTTATTCAACTTCTCCTTTCCACTGTTTGTTGCAGAGAGTTTGTGAAAGTCATAGTACAGGGATTGAGATATTATGTTTGCTAGTGTTGTTTTTCCAGTTCCTGGTGGTCCCCAAAATATCATACTTGGTACTTTTCCAACTTCAAGAAACTTTGATATGGGGGAATTCTCTCCGATGAGGTGTTGTTGTCCAACAAACTGTTCAATTGTATTAGGTCTGTACTTTGATGCTAGTGGTTCAAACATATATTAGAGTATACGAGGTATACAGGTGCCGGTCAATTGTACTTAAATTCTACATTATTATAGGGTATAATGTGGAATGGCAGGAATCGGAGAAATATTATTAGGCCCAGAAGGAAAAAGATACAACTGGGGTTGTGGTATGATAGCAATCTTAGCAATTAGTGGATGTTATCTTCTTTCAACCACTGGATTTGAAGCTGGTAGAAAACAGCTGATTAAGTTTGGTTTAATAGAACCGGATGCTCCAATCATCTGCGTTGCTCCTGAAGGCTGGGATCAAGTACCTGCTAATGGCGATGTCGTTTCAGTCGGACCACTGCAATTTTCTATCAACAGTGGATTTTTAAATGTTGAAGGCGAATATCCCGATACTCATTCTCGAAGAATCGGATCATTTGGACTTGATATTGATAATCCAGTAGATAGTTACATTCAGGGATACATAGAAAATGATGATGGTACAAGAACTCCAGTTAATGTTACCTATGTTGCAAGAGGACATGGAGATTGTGATCGCGAGTTGTTTATTATCAGACAAGAAGATTTATTGAGACTTCAAAACGAATAAGTATACAGATACTTCCCATTACTCAACTTCTTTTTCATACTCTCTTTAATATCAGGTATCTTGTATTCATAACTATATACAACTGTACCTGGATTTAGTTCTTTTTTAAATTTCTTTCTTAATATCTCCATTGCTCTTTCTGAAAGATGGCAGAATATCTTGTCCTCACTTCCAAGCTTCACATCAAATATACTCTGTACATCAAACTCAATATCTGACTTAAAACCAAGATTAAATCTCATGAGAAATTTAGAAAGCAGGATCATAATTGGGGATATCTCGTAGCCAACTCCCTCAATCTTTGCTCTCTTTCTAAGTGCAAAAAGAATTCTTCCGTCCCCACTACCAAGATCTAATATCTTCTCATCATCTTTTGGATCAATGATATCAACAATCTCTTTTAGAACCTTTCTTGGTGTGAACAGTATTGGTATGAGAAGGGAGTTTGTTAGGAAGAGGAGAATAAGGCCAAGAAGAAAGAGAATTAGGACCAATATTACTGAAACAATTATACCGTTGTACATATAATGGTATTATACGAGTATGGATGGGATATTGCTAGTGGACAAACAGAAAGATATCACCTCATATGATGTGATTAGAAGAATTAAGAAGTGTTTTGAGCACAAGATTAAGATTGGGCATGCTGGTACACTTGATCCATTTGCAACAGGACTTCTCATTGTCCTTCTTGGAAAAGGTACAAAACTTGAGAGAGATATACATCGACTCAAGAAGGTGTATACAGTTGATGGAGTGTTTGGTATTGAAACAGACACACAGGATATAACAGGAGAGATTGTGAACAGGTCTGAGATTGATATATCAAAAGAGCAACTCGAAAATATACTCCCCTCTTTTGTGGGAAAGATTCTTCAGATACCACCCGCATACTCTGCAAAAAAGATTAATGGAAAGAAAGCATATGAGCTTGCAAGAGAGGGAGTTGAGGTTAAATTGAAGCCCAAAGAGGTTGAGGTATATGCAATTGAACTTTTAGATTTTCAATTTCCAAACTTCAAACTAAATATTGAGTGTTCAACAGGAACATATATTAGAACAATTGTTCATGATATCGGAAAGTTTCTTGATACATTTGCAACAGCAAGAAGTTTAAGAAGGGATAGTATTGGCAATTTCAAAGTTTCAGATTCATTAATATTTGAAGATATTACAAAAGAGAGTGTAGAAAGTAGTATAATCGGAATCGATGAATATAGAGAAAACAATTAAAAAATATTATTTATTTACATTTCTGCGAGAACTATCGTTTTTTTCTGCTGTATTAGTCCCATTCTTTACAGTTTGGGGAGGTAACTCACTATTTCAGGTTCAACTTCTCCAATCTTGGTTTATGTTCTGGTGTTTTGTACTTGAGGTACCAACTGGAGCAATAGCTGACTATTTTGGAAGAAAGCAATCAATGATTCTTGGTTCCTTTATGGTTGCACTAGCAGCCCTAGTGTATGGCTCATTTCCAAACTTCTATATCTTTCTACTAGCTGAATTCATATTTGCATTTTCAGCAGCACTTCTTTCAGGAGCGGATGA
>CAYQNB010000034.1:0-7209 GCA_964418805.1 uncultured Candidatus Saccharibacteria bacterium
CTTCTTTTCAACCTTTTTACTCCGGTTGTAGCTATAGCTCATGGTGAAGTTGAGAGTGCACAAGAGGAAAGAGTGACAGTTAAGGTGGATAGGGAGAAGGTGAAGGAAGATGCACTTAAGAAGAAAGAGGAGAGATTGGAAGAGAGGTGTAAGGTACTAACAGAGAGATTAAATACAAGGATGAGATCATATGATAAAAGAAGAGATAACTATGTTGATAGATATGATGGACTTCTTTCAAATCTAAATAGGATGGTTTCTGTACTAATCTCAAAGGGAATAGACACATCAGACCTACAACTTCATTTAGAAGAACTAAAAGATATGGTTCATCAGTTTGAGGGCAAGTATGATGATTTTTCATCTTCAATAGGAAGTGCAAACCAATGGGGTTGTGCAGGGGAGTCAGATGTTGCTCAAGAACAGTTGAGAAATGCTAGACTTTTTCAATCTGATCTAAGAGAGCTCGCAAAGGGAATTAGAACATATTTTGTAACAATAATAATCCAGGATCTGAAAGATATTAGAACCGAACTTGCTGCATTGAGGCAAGAAGAGGCTAAAGAAGATAGAATTGAGAAGATTGAATCAGAAGAGGAATTAAATTAATCGTAGAAGATAATGAGTAGAAACATACTAATAGCAATACTTGTACTTTTAATAATCCTTGTAATGGCCTTTATGTACCAATATGTTCTTGAGAATAAGGGGGTTGATCTTCTTAACAAAGATAACAATGTAACTCAGGAGGATGAGAGTGAAGATACAGATTCTAGTTCTGATGCTACACCAGAAGGCAGTGAAAGTGATGTCGATGATAGTATTGAACTAATTGAAAAGCAGTTGAATGATATAGATGAGAGTTCCGACTTTGGTGATATCGAAGATATTGAATATTAGTATCCAAATATCTTCCTAATCTGAAGCTCAAACTTTGTTGTATTTAGAAAATCAATTGATACTAGATATGTCTCAATATCTTTAAGTATTCCTGTTGCAATTAAAACTCCAAGAAGAATTAGGACAGTAGCAAATACTTTTCTAAATATCCCATCTGGATTTGCAATCCATTTCATCTTTTCAACAACACCTCTTCCCAGTTTAGAGATTAGCAGAAGTGTTAGGGCAAGACCTAATATATATGTTAAAAGAAGAAGTATTCCAGAGAGCAGATCCTTAGGAAGTATTGTCGCAATTATATATGTATATGTTGGTGAACAGCTTGTGAAGATTGGGCCAAGAGCTAGTCCAAGAAGTATCTCCTTTGCATATCCACTACTTTCATTTGATTTTGTAACTAGATTTGCACCTAAGCTACCAAGTTTTAATCTGTTTGAAACTCTTTCCCAAAGATTAGGATATATGAATAGAAGACCAAGAAGTATTATGATGGCTCCTGATATTAACTCCCAAGTACTTTGATCTATATCAATTAACAGAGTTGTTGATTTTAGAAGAAGTGTGAATATGAAGATTGATATGGATAGGGAGGTGATAATTATGATTGACCTACCCCTCTTATCCGTTTCACTTGCTAGAATTATGGGAAGAAGTGGAAGAGAGCAGGGAGCTAGAACTGTTAGGATGCCTGAGATAAGGGAGAGTATATATTCAATCATTTAGATTTCGCTAACTATATCATCTAAAGTGTAGGAATTCGACCACTTCTTAATCATATCTCCGTTTTCATCAACTTGAACAAGTGTATGTTGATATGTAACTCCATACTTCTTTTTTAACTCTTTCTCGCTGTCGTAGTTTGTTTTAAGAAGTAATAGATTATTTGGGACGTCATCAATTGAAGTATTAAGATTGTCGTTTAACACTTTACATGTAGGGCACCATGGTGCATAGAAGAAGAGTACAACATTATTATCCTTTGCATATTCTAAATACTTCTCATCCCAATCTTCATATCCACTTTCAAATTCAGTGTCACCATCTACAGCTGCATCACTTTCATCAATATCTGCATTAGAGTCTGAAACTGTTGTTGTATCATTTCCACTTGTTTTTGAATTTGTATAGAGGTTTTTGTATATGAGGTATCCAACTACACTTATTCCTACAATTGCTGTAAGAATGAGAATATATTTTTTGAAGCTATTTTCCATCTCTTATTCTACTCATGTTGTATGATGGAGTAAAGATGTGAGGGATTTATAAAATAGTACCTTCTCTATCTTCCTTGTCCTTTTCCCTGTCTAATACATAGATATCTCTTCTAATGGAATCTGTGTATATATACTCTGCTTTTCCATCAACTATATCTTGCATAGGATTGCATTCTCTACAACCTTCATCTCCATTTGGACAGTTAAAGCTTTCAAGCTGTCTTGCAAGTTTAATCTTTTTTGCAATCTTTAATACTTTCTCAGTTGCTTCTTTCTCATCTGGAAGTTCTTTCTCAACAGGTTCATCATTCTGTTCAATATACCAGTAGCTAACTTTAGAGACCTCTCTTTTCTGACAGTTCTTAACAAGAAGAAGGTATATTGGAAGCTGGAGTGAATCAGGGTCCTCTTTTGCTTCTTGGCTTGTTTTGAAGTCAATGATATGGACTTTGTCTGAGTCTGGGAAATATTCCAACCAATCAACCTTTCCACACAATATTATATTATCCTCCTCTGATATGAAGTATTGAGGAAGTTCCATATTAATCTTTACAGTTAGCTTCTTAAGTGGTCCGGGATTTTTCTTAACTCTCTCTAGCATCTCAATACCTCTTTGCTTATACTTCTTCTCAATCTCATCAGAAAAGAATCCTCCTCTTTTTCCAGATATCTTCTCCCATGCTTTCTCAAATCTCTCATGAAGTGGTTTTTCAAATCTCCTATCAACACTCATCTCTGAGAGTGATTCAATTACCTCATGTACTGCCTGTCCAAGAGCAAGTGGTGGAGAAACAAGTTGTATCTTATTTCCACTCTTCTTATCCTTGTATACGTTTTTTAGGTAGTATGCTTTTGGGCATTTTAGAAAGTCTGAAATTGAGCTATAGCTTACCCAAAGAGCTGTGTATTTATCTCCCATTATTATTTCTCTAATTTAGACTTGCTCCAACCGGCATCAAACAGAACCTTCTCAATTGCTGTTTCATAGTTATATATCTCATCTTTCTTAAACCAAAGTGGGATCTCTCGATTTGCATTCTCGACAGAGTCTGATGCATGAATAATTGTTCTTGTTGTTCTTCCTTGCATATTTGAGATTACAAAGGAATCGGGGGAGTAGTCGGAGCGAATTGTTCCAACATCTGCTGTGAGTGGGTTAGAGCCCCCAACCATCTTTCGTACGCTCTCAATTATATGTGGTCCTTCAAGTACCAGTGCAACAACAGGTCCACATGAGAGATATTCGACATTCCAATCTCTAACCATCGCTCCAATCTTATATGGGTCATGCTCTTTAACCTCTTCACCTCTTTCTTTTGCATTTGTAATTGCTTTCTCTCCAACCTCTGTTAAGTATGCTGGATCATCAGTGTAGTGTTTTTTCATTAGTTCTTTTGATGGCCAGGTCATCTTCATACCAACAATCTTAAATCCTTTTCTCTCAAACCTACTTATCAACTCTCCAGCTATCTGCCTTTGAATTACATCTGGCTTGAAAATGACGAGGGTCTGTTCTTTGAGAAGTTTAGACATATATATCACTATTATATTATCCCTCAATCTTAATCCATTCCAAAAATATTGGCAAGAAATTGAAGAAAGACATCGAATATTGAAACTATTAAAATAATATTATAGGTCTAACCCCTGATTCCAAATTACTAATATAATATGTAACTTCAATAATTTAATGAACACTTTAATGTTTAAATCTCTCTTCAAACTTTCTAGAAAGAATTATAGAAATATTCTTTCAATATTTATGTCTAGTTATCTCGTATTAAGTCCCCTTGTGGCTGTTGACTATGAGATTTTTGCTGCTGCACCAACGATTACAGAGGTAACACCCTTAAACGGAAGTTATCACAATGGTGACGTTAGTTATCATGCAAAAGTGAACAAGGGTAGTGGAACTGGTTCTGGTCCACAGGTTGCTACATTTTCAATGGGGGTATATAAGGACTTGGTTCAAGTAACAACAAACATTGTTTGTGATGACGCTGAGGGAAATGCATATGATGTTGCTAAAACATATTCTGGAAATAGTGGAGATGGTTCTGACTACACGTGTGTAATTGATACAACAGGCCTAGTTGATGGCGTATATGAGATGAGATCTGTGGCAATAGATAGGGATGCAAACAATACTTCTTCAAGTGTATTTGCAACTTTTGACAATACCGCACCTGAAATAACAATGTTGGGAACAACACCGGTGGAGCTAGATGAGGGAGATTCGTATGTAGATGATGGGGCAACTGCACTTGATAATATTGATGGAGATATTACTGCAAGTATTGTTACTGTAAATCCTGTAAATACTTCAATTCCAGGTACATACTATGTCACATACAATGTTTCTGATACTGCAGGAAATGCTTCTGAAGAGGTGGTAAGAGAGGTTAATGTAAATGAATTAGCAGTTGTTGATGAAACAGCACCTGATGTCCCAACCTTAGAGTCTCCTGATGATGGTAGGGCCCTTTTTGGAAATGGAGTTGATCAATTAGATGTAACCTTAGAATGGTCTGAAGTTTCCGATCCAAGTGAGCCTGTTACATATGATTTAGAGGTTTTAAAAGATGGCGAACCATTTATCTCAGAGAATACAGGTGCATTGACTGAGAAAGTACTTCTTGATTTAGATCTAGGTTTTGAATATATGTGGAGAGTTAGGGCGATTGATGGAGCCGGAAATGTAGGAGATTGGAGCGAATATTTTACATTCACAACAGAGTTAGATGATGTTGCACCACTAAATCCAACAGACTTTTCTTCAGAGCCAGTGATTGTTGTTGATTCAACTAAAAAGAAAGTGCAAGTTGAGTGGCCAGGAGAAGATGAAGATGGAGGTGCTACGGACGGGGACGGTTCTGGAGTTGCAGGATACTCATGGGTATTCTTGTCAGAAGGAGATGACCCAGACGTTGATCAGATGAAAGCGGATGGAGTGGCACCCGGTGGAGCAAATAAGGTGAAAGCTATTAGTGATAAACTATCAACAGGAACATACTACTTCTATCTAATCACACAAGATAATGCTGGAAATTGGTCGGAGGATGTTGCAAGCTACGGTCCATTTAACATTATTGCTAAAAGAACAGGTTTAGACTTAGATATTGAGATTCAATCACATGGTGATGATGAGATGATAAATGATTCTGAGTTTGAAATTGAAGGATTGGTTATTAAAATGCCACCTCCAGTGACTTCTATCACACTTTTCTTCTACACCGCAGATACTGACACAGTCATTGTAACCTGTGGAGGAGATATTGGAGAGGATGACCTAACCTTCGATGATGAGTCCGGTGATTGGAGTGTTGCAGTTAATGGTGCATCAAGCTGTCAACTACCAGAAGGGATATATGATATTGGAGTGAGATTGAATAATGGTGTTCCAGCAGATAAGTCAAATGATAAGATATTTGATTTTGTATATGATTTAACACCTCCAACAGACCCATCAGAAGGTGCCTTTACATCATCTCATGAAGTTGGAATAGTAAGTGATCTTAATGAGATTGAGATAGATTGGCCTGAAGAGGATGAAGATGGTGGTGCAACAGATAATCTAAGTGGTGTTAAAGGATACTCATGGGTATTTTCAAATGTTGCGGACACACTTCCAGACGCAATAGCAGAAACACCACTTGGGCAGACGAGTGCAAATAGTGGACCACTTTCAGATGGGACATGGTTCTTTCATCTAAGAACATTGGATAATGCCGGAAACTGGACATCAACAATACACTACGGCCCATTTGTAATAGACACTTCAGTTGACGAAGGTGATGATGATGAGCAAGATGATACAGACAATATTGAGGAAGATGACGATGATGGAGTTGTACTTGGGGAAAATACTCAAAATCAGAATAATATTGTTGTTGAAACTCAAACTCAAGATGACGACGAGGATACTCAGGGAGAGGTACTAGGTTTAACATGTGAAGTTAAACAAACTGCATCCGGATATGTATATGTAGATACTAATGGAAATGGAATTATGGATAGTGGTGAAGAAGGAATTGCAGATGTGGAACTTGAGATTACATATACTGATGAAGAGGGTGAAGAGATTGTAATTGGTACTGTTACAACTGATGAGAATGGAAAGTGGGAGATGGAACTATGTTCTGCAGTATACTCCGTATCTCTAGATGAAGAGGGACTCCCAAGCGATGTTAAGCTAACAGGTGAGGGCGTACTCTCTCTAACAGTTGAAGATGATGGCGAGAATGTACTAAACTTCGCATTAGAATCAGATGTAGCAGATGAGGATGCCAAGAAGAAGTTTAACTGGTGGTGGATAGTTGCAATCGTTCTTGGATCTGGCCTTCTATACTATCTTCTAAATCTTTGGAAGAATAGGAAGAGCGGTGGAGAGGTTCCAACAGAGCAGTATCCAGCATAAACTGATATCAGATATTAGTTTGGAAAGAGGCTAAGAGATTAGCCTCTTTTTCTTTTACAACCTAACACTATCCTTGATCTCAAACTTTCCTGCTCTTGTTCTGTGTATCTCAAGAGTTGTTGCAAGAGTATTCATCTTAACACCTATATCATTAACAATTCCTCTAATATATGTTCCACTTGATACATGAGCTATTGCACTAAAGATTATTAACTCTTTTTCAAGATATTCACTTAAAATGATATTCCATCTTTTCACAATCTCATTCTGTCTAAAATCACCATCAACACTCTCAACCTTGCTAACAATACTTTCTAGAAGTTGCCTAACTTTAATCTTCTCAAGTGATATCTCATATATATCTGATACTGTTACACTCTTGCTTGGTATCTTAATCTCATTAAGTCTTCCCATTCTAGCCCATTTGAAAAGTGGTATTCTGTCTATTGTAAATGATGAAAATGGTGGGAGAGGTTGTTCAAATGTCCCTTTAAACTGCTTGATTACCTTTATCAATTTTTCATCATCAATATCACTCTCAAATATCTTTTCATCTAGCTTAGGTATTCCTAGAACATCATATGTATCTGTTGATATTCCAAGAATCCCTCTGAACTCATATACTTTATCCATTTTTTCATATTCTTTCTAGTATCATTTCATTTGCCATTTGAGGAT
>CAYQNB010000035.1:0-6994 GCA_964418805.1 uncultured Candidatus Saccharibacteria bacterium
ATCCCAGGAATTTTTATAGGTCAAAAGATTAAATTTTGATCAAAAATTGTATGAATAATTACAGCAGGAATGGTAAAGATCCAATTACCAAAGATGGTATGAAAGCACTTCAAAAGGAGTTGAAGCACAGAGAAGGAAGCAAAGCAAAATCTCTTGCCGATTCACTCGAAAACACATGGGATCAAGGAGATGAAAGGGAGAACGATGGATTCACAATTGCCTTTGAGCAATTTAATGACAACCTCCAGAGAATTAGGATAATTAAGAAGATAATTAAAGAGACATACATCTACGAGCCAGTTCAGCACGCGAAAGTAGATATCGGTCATCTTGTTACACTTAAAACAGATAATACTGTGGTCGAATACAAGATAGTTGGGAAATATGAATCGGATGTACTCAATAACAAGCTAAGTAATGAAAGCCCACTTGCAATTATACTCATTGGGAAAAAGAATAAGAGTAAGTTTCAGTTCAATAATAAAGAATTTCAGATATTGGATATAAAGTAGTCAATCTTGATTTTTAATAACAATGTGGTAATATCCGAGTAAGGTAGAGAATTTCCCATGATATGTTTTTTAGATAAATTATCCTTTCTCATCATGCCAAAAAAGAAAGATCTTCTTGTAACAAAAGAAGGACTAAGAAAATTAAAAGAAGAGTTAGAATTCAGATCAACTGTTAAAAAGGATCAACTCAAAGAAAACCTTAACAGTGCAATGGAATCTGGTGATTTAAGCGAGAACGATGCATACACAATTGCACTTGATGCACAACTTGCTAATGATCATGATATCGAGATACTTAAGGAGAAGATCTCAAATGCTAAAGTTGTTGAGAATAATAAGAAAGGAACTGTTGAACTTGGAGATAGTATTGTCATTAAAGATAGCAGTGGAACAGAAAAGAAGTTAACAATTGTTAGTGAAAATGAGATTGACCCTGTAACTGGAAAGATCTCCATGGAATCCCCACTTGGAAAGAGCATTCTAGGAAAGAAAAAGGGAGACAAGTTCAAATTTAAAACACCAAGAGGAGAGGTTGAGTACACAATTGTTGATGCATCTTAAGGATGTATTAAAGTACCGCTTTTAAGAAGTACTTCAAACTCCATACCCTTTTCCAAATTACTCCCACCTGAAAAGTAGAAGGATATCCCTTTGCTCTGACAGAACCTTGCACACTCAGCACTAATTGGGATATTTTGACCTGCACCGTGAACGTCAGTATCGTCAATTCCAAACTGAATCATATATTGCTCCCAACTGATCTTTTCAATTGCCACCGCCTTTGGATCAACTTTAGGATCTGCTGTGTATATATGATCTACATTTGAGAGCTTGAAAACCTCCTTTATATTTAACATGTCTGCAAATACAACAGCATCCATATCTGTACTCCAACCAACCTTTAATCCCCCACTCACCATTCTCTTTGGGCCCTTCTCACTTAGATACTCATATGCCTGTGAAAGTGTTTGAGGAACATATATCTTCGGATCTGAAAGAACTCCTCGAAGGATTTGGGAAGATGTTTGTGTCATCTCCATTGCAATACTATGCTTATCCTTCTCATTTGAAAGATACTCACTCACACTCCCCATTATTGATCTTGCAAGTTTCCCACCCCCAGTTACAAGAACTATATTCTCAAACGATGCATCATTCTTCACATACCATGATTTAATTAGGTCCATAACAGGCTTGTTTGGCTTAAGGTCATCGTTGTACAGAATTGATCCACCGATTTTAATTACAATTGATCGGTTCATAGACTCATGATGAGAATTAAAGCCATTAGTGTGTACATAACAGGAGGAATATATTCATTGTAGTCGGTTGAACCACTAAATCTAACATGCCAGATGGATACAATCATGTAGTATATGATTGTAATGATCGCGGGATATATAAAGATGTTTCTTCCTTGAAGAAGTATGCTAAGTGACCAGAGAGCAAGGGAACAGAAGATTGCTACAAGAAGACCACTACCACTCACCTTATTATTCCAATACAACATGTATAGCAGAGCAAGGAAGCTAAGAAGCAGTACTGCCATTGATGTAATCACCCATGAGAATGTAACTTGTAGAATTGCTGAGATTGAGAAGTAAAGCATGAGGATTGATATGGCATCATATACAATCCGGCTCTTTCTAGCTATGTAAAAGACCCTTTCATATGATGTTCTGATATGAAGGAAGAGAAAGAAGAAAGATATCACACTTAATACAATTACAATCTGATCTATATATATATTTCTGTTCACAAGTAGAAACAGAGATATCATGCTGTAGAAGAGAATTGGCATAATTACATGAGTAAACAGTCTACTTTTAAGATTAAGCTTTAGAAGTACCTCGCTATACTTTGAAATCTTTTTAGGTGCAAACTGGGTATATGTATGCACCAACCATGAGATGATTAGAAGAAATCCTGTTGTAATTACAACAGAGTATATAACTGGAAAAAGAGTGAACTGTGGTGTTGTTAGTAGTTCAAATATCAAAAAAAGGTACGAACTATACACAAACTCTCTTCTGTATCTTTTAATTAGTTTGAACATACTAGGTTATACTTCCTGAAAATCCATTAATTAATCCAATCACAAGCAATATCCACCAAACGGATAGTGTTAATACTCCACTAGATTTTTTAGCTAGCATTCCTTTTTTAAAGAATACATATACCTCAGTTGCAAGAAGAGCGAGGATGAATGCTGCAAATATAGCATTAAATGTTGTTTTAACATCTATTCCACTGATTAAGGCTGTTACAGTTCCAGCAATCTCACTACTATCCTCTTGTCCCTCAAATCTCTCTGAGATATCTAACTGCTCTGTATTTCCAAGCTTGTCCGACGCTATTATCACAACACTGTCATCAAGTTCACTATCTGCAAGTTTTGTACCATATACTCCATCACTTAACACCATGCTTTTTACAATCTCACCACTAACAAGAGTTACATTTGGACTTTCATCAACAATCTCAATTGATACTTCCCATCCATCATCCTCCTCATTAACAACAAGGGTACTTGTTACAATCTCTGGTGCTGTTGTATCAACTGAAAATGTAATTGAATCAGAGATATTCTCTTCATCTTTAAGTGATGCACTCACTTTGTGTTCACCATCACTCCAATCTCCATTCTTTTCAAACTCCCAAACCTCTCCATTTGTTTCAACGCCACCGATATATTTTGCATCTTCTGAGACATCAACTGTGTATACTCCATTTACATTCTCAACCTCACCCTTAATCTTGCTTCCTGCATCATTTACAATCTCTCCATCTTTGGGCGATGTGATCTTAATACTTTTAATATCTCCCACCTCTGTTGGTTCTGGTACATCTGATACTGTTGCAGATGCAACCGTTTGGCTTGTTTGATTACCAAACATCTGTACAACAAGAACAACTTCTTCTCCAAGAAGATTTCCAGATACAACTGCAATCCCTATCTCTTTATAGTTTCCACTTAACAGATTATCCCTGTGTGTTGGGCTTGCCATCCATGCCTGTACAACTCCCTCAGCACTCTTAAATCCCTTCGCAAGATTTTCACCTGCATATATATATGTATATCCTGCTGCTTTAATGAACTGCCATGGTGTTTCTCCATTTGGTCCGAAGTGATCCCAGTATTGTTCTGAAATCATATTGTTTGCCTTAGCAAGTGCGGCAGAAGCTAGTCTGGAGTTGTTGGAAAGTGCTGGTAGTCCTCTGTTCTCTCGTTCTAGATTTGTTAGGGATATTACATTACTACTATTTATCGTACTTGCATTAATCTCATTGATTCCTAGTACTCCTCCCAGATTATTCACAAAGAAAAGTACAAAAGTATATGCAACAAGTGCAAAATTTCTTAGTAGGTATGGTTTATATCCGTTTTTTTCATTTGGTAGAAGCCAGTTTTTCAATACGGCAGTGTACTTAACATATTTAAATACAGTGTAATGGAAATGTTAGTTTTGTGCAATGCAAAAGGGGCCCTGCATCCTATGGATATTACATCCACAGAAATCAGGGCCCCAGTAATACTTCTCAAAAGAGAAATACCGGCAGCTTATTACTTAACAGCCATCTTAAGTGCTTTTCCAGCTTTAAAGGCAGGAACCTTTGTAGCAGGAAGATTAATCTTGGCCAAAGTCTTAGGATTGATACCAACCCTAGCTGCTCTGGTTCGAACTTCGAACTTACCGAAACCTGTCAAGAGTACTGAATCGCCCCTCTTTAGTGCTGCGGCAACTCCGTCGAGCATAGCCTCAACAGCCATTGATGCTTGTTTTTTAGTCAAGCCTGCTGCTGATGCAACCATTTCTACTAAATCTTTCTTTAACATTATGTGTAACCTCCTTTCCTAAAGAGATAGACAGTGGATATATTGAGAATACAACATATCTTTAACTATCTAGCCTTAAAATAGGGGAAGTACAATGAAAAGTCAATGCGTGTTGGTATTATAGGATTTTATTAATCCTCTTAATACTCTTTGAGCTCATAGCATTCTCAATCTCAATAACTATAGCATCAAAGCGAACCTTTCCCTCTTCTTCAATTTCATACCTTGGAGAATATGGAAACATGTTCTGTTGAAAAACGATCTCTTTTTTCACCCAAAGTGCAGAATCTAGTGGTCCAACCATTCCAATATCTGTTATATATGAAGAACCTTTTTGTAACAACCTTTCATCAGCTGTTGGAATATGTGTGTGAGTTCCAACAACACTACTCACCCTTCCATCTAAGTATAATCCGAAGGTTAGTTTCTCTGAAGTTGCCTCTCCATGCATCTCAACAAGAATTCCACTGTAGTCATCTGTGTTAATTCCTTTTAGAAATTCATCTATTCTTCGAAACGGTTCTGTTATAGTTCTCTCATTCATGAGCGCCCAACCTATAATAGTGATTACTAGAAGTTTCCCCTTTTTTCCTAAATCTATCTCAAAAAAGCCCTTTCCAGGGATATCATCAGGGTAGTTTAGACCTCGAATTATTGGATAGTCACCTGAAAGAAGCTCATGGAAATCTTGGTTTCTCCAGATATGGTTTCCGGCTGTCATGAAATCAACACCCATTGCCATAATCTCATTTACAGTACTAACTGTAGCACCTCTTCCATGAGCAATATTTTCAATATTGGTTATTACAATATCTATATCTTCTTTCTTTCTAATCTCAGGGATCAATCTTGCGGCAGCATCTCTTCCAGGCTTACCGCAAATATCCCCTACAAACAGTACTTTTATCATCTTTTACTTACATATCTTATCTTGCAACCTCTACAGCTCTGCTCTCACGAATTACAGAAACCTCAACATTACCAGGGTAGTTTTGCGTCTTCTGAATCTTCTCAGCAATCTTTTTAGCCATAACTTTCATCTCTGCATCATTTGTTGAGATTGGATCAACAAGAACTCTTAGCTCTCTTCCAGCTCTAATTGCAAATACCTCTTTAATCTTGTCTCCACCAACCTCTTTAGCTACATTCTCAATACCTTCAATTCTCTTAATATATTGCTCATAGCTATCCTTTCTTGCACCTGGTCTTGCTCCTGAGATTGCGTCTGCAATATATACGATCCATGCTTCAACTGACTGTGGTTCGATATCCAAGTGGTGTGCTTCAATTGCATTTACCAACTTATCATCCAAGTTATATTTTCTAGCAATCTGACCTGAGATATGGTGGTGAGGACTATCCACTTTATGAGTGAGGATCTTTCCAACATCATGAAGAAGACATGCCTTTTTAACAAGTGCGACATCTGCACCCATCTCACTTGCAAGTGCAGCTCCAAGTCTAATTACCTCTGTGGTGTGATTCATAAGGGATTGGCCATAACTTGTCCTATACTTCAATTTTCCGACCAATTTCAAAAGACCGATATCAATTCCATGCCAATCTGCTTCTTCTGCAAGAATCTGTCCGTTTTTCTTGATCTCCTGCGCTATTTCATTTTTTGCCCTTCTAATTACCTCTTCAATTGATCCTGGGTGAATTCTTCCATCTCCAAGAAGCTTTGTTAGAGCAACTCTTGCTATCTCTCTTCGTAGTGGGTCAAATGATGAAAGGCCGATTGAATTTGGTGATTCATCAATGATTACATCAACTCCAGTTGCCTTTTCAAATGCTCTAATATTTCTTCCCTCTTTTCCAATGATTCTTCCCTTAACTTTTTCATCCTCAACCTTAACTGATGTTGTGGTTGTTTCTCCGACATAGTCTGTTGCAATTCTTTGCATTGAATCAACAAGAACTTTCTTTGCCATCTCATCTGAGACCTCTTCTGCTTTCTTCTCTGCCTTTCTAATTAACTGTGCCTCATACTCATGGATGTCTTCTTCAACCTGTGACATCAAACTCTTTTTTGCTTCCTCATTTGTCAATCCAGAGATCTTTTCTAGCTCATCCTGAAGTTTCTTTCGGGTATTCTCCAAACCCTTCTGCATGTTCTTAAGTGAGGATTTGTCTGTTTCTAGCTCTTCACTCTTTTGATCAAGAAGTTTTGCTCTTTGGTTTAACTTCTTTTCTCTCTCCAACATAATTCCTTCCTGTTCAATCAGTTCTTTTCTTGATTGTCGAGTGTTTGATTCTGATCTCTGCTTGAGTGCTGAAATCTCCTCTTCTGCGTCCCTTAGCTTTTTGGTGATCTTTTCCTCTGCTTCTTGCATTCTTTTAGCAACTTTTTCATCAGCTGCCTTCATCACAAGTTCTTCGGGGATATCGTTAATGTTGACCCATTTCTTTGCATATTTAAGGAATGCAAATGTTCCTGTTGCTCCAACGAGGGATGCAACTATTGTTAACAGTATTTCCATGTTAATAGTTAGTAATTAATTTAATAACTGGAGATGTCATAGATGATTATTTATTTCTTAAATTGGCTTCAAGAATTGTCGCTATCGATTAACAAGTCCGTGCGAGCCTTTCACCACAATTGCCTGTGGTTGTGATACATAATTCATTTAAAGTAAACGACAAA
>CAYQNB010000036.1:0-6889 GCA_964418805.1 uncultured Candidatus Saccharibacteria bacterium
AGATATTGATCTAAATGTTGAGGTTCATATTACAGAAGAGGGTCTGAAGCCTGGAAACATCGGTTTGTACGAAGAGTTTTGGGAAAAGTATAAGATTAAGGAGGGGGATAGGGTTAGTGTATCACTTCTTAACCAAGCAGAAAGCATTGACTATATTAAAAAGAAGATCTTAGGAAAGAAGTTAAACGAGAAAGAGCTCATCACAATTATGAAAGAGATGGGTTCTAGAAAGATTAATGAAGTTGAGGTTGCATTCTTCATGTCCACATTCTTTAACCCAGGATTTGATGAGGATGAGGTTTTTTGGATGACAGAGGGAATGGCACAGTCAGGTGAGGTACTTTCTTTTGATAATATTAAGGGTAATGGGAAATTGGTTGTAGATAAGCATTCAATTGGTGGACTTGCAGGCAAGGCTGTAACACCAGTACTTGTCCCAATTGTAGCAAGTTTAGACCTTGTAATACCAAATACATCAACAAGAGCAATTACATCTCCAGCAGGAACGTCAGATATCTTGGAGGTTGTAATGCCTGTCTCATTTAATGCAGAACAGATACAGCAGATTGTTAAAAAGACTGGCGCTTGTATGATCTGGGGAGGTTCGTTGGACCTTGCACCAGCAGATGATGTATTGATTCATGTTGAAAGAGGAATACATCTTGAGTCTTTCCAAAAGGTTCTTGTTAGTATTGTTGCTAAAAAGATATCAATGGGAATATCGCATATTGTAATTGATATACCATATGGAAAAGGTACTAAAGTACAGCATGCTGATGATGTTCCAATGTTTAAAAGTAAGTTTGTAAAGCTGTTTAAGCGCTTTGGTATCGAGTGTGAGGTATATGCAAGACATGCAAAGGGTCCAGATGGAAATAGTATTGGTCCAAACCTTGAGATGATTGAAACGTTGAAAATTCTTGAACAGAGTGAGGATAGGTCGAAGAATTTAGAGAATCTTGTTTGTGATATGACAGGTGTACTTCTTGAACTTGTCGGAAAAGCACCTAAGGGACAGGGAATTAATCTTGCAAGAGAGAAGCTTGTTAAGGGTGAGGCACTTGCGAAGTTCTGGGAGATTGCAAAAGCTCAAGGTGCAACAAAGATTGTTAAATCTAGTGAGATTGAGGTTGGGAAGTTTAAATCTGAGATCATTTCAAAAGAGAGTGGTACTGTTAGATTGATAAATAATAGAGAGGTTGTAAAGATAACTCGTGCACTTGGTGCTCCAGCAATCAAGCAAGCAGGTATATATGTTCATAAGATGGTAGGGGAGAAGGTCGCAAAAGGTGATGTCCTTGCAACACTCTACGCAACTAGCAAAGCAAGATTAGAGAATGGTAAAAGAGAGATCGAGTTGAATGAATTCTTCAAGATTAGTTAGAGCTGAAGAACTTCTCACTAAAATCTAATGCTTTTTTAAGATACTCAAGATCGTAGTTCTCATCTGCTCCGTGCATATTACAATCCTCATTTGCAAGTGGTACAAGTACTTGGGGAATTGATAGATGGTCGTTAAATAGGGTGACAATTGGAAGTCCACCACCACAGAACTTTAGTACAGCCTCAACTCCATATGATTCATTTAGAAGCGTTTTAGCTTTTTGAACATACTCATTATTTATATCAAGTTTAATACCTTCATAGTGGCTTTCTGCTTTAAATTCATACTCTACATACTGGGGGATATTCTTTTTGATGAATGCCTCAAAGATCTCAGATATCTTTTCGGGATTTTGGTTTTTTACAAGTCTAAAGTTTATCTTAGCCATTGCACTTCCTGGTATTCCATTCTTGTATCCTTGCCCTGTATATCCAGATTGTATTCCTGTCACCTGTATTGATGGTCGAAGGCTTGTTGCGCTGTAGAAGTCGTAGCCAGCTTCACAGATAATTCCTTTGCTTCCTGAGTTGCTCTCATATTCTTTAATATCAAATGGAATCTTTGAGTGTGCATCTAACTCTTCCTTTGAGATTGGAAGTACATCGTCGTAGAAGTTTTCAACTGCAACTGTATTATCCTCTCTATATATCTTTGAGAGTATGGTAGTTAGTTCATGTATTGCATTGGGTGTTGCACCACCGTAAAGGCCAGAGTGCAGATCTTTTGTTGATGTTTTTAATGTTAGCGTACTATTAAATCCACCTCTAAATCCAAGTTCGATTGTTGGGTGTCCTGCTGTTACCTCACCATCTGAGATTAGTGCGAAGTCTGCAGAGAGAAGATCCTTTTTCTCCGCCATGAACTTCTCAATATCAGGGGAACCAGTCTCTTCATTTCCCTCAATCATGAACTTTATGTTGTATTTGAGCTTTCCGCTATCAATTAGGTCAAAGATTGTAGCAATGTGAACAAGTACCTGTCCTTTATTATCGATTGCTCCTCTTGCAAATATTCTTCCATCCTTTTCTGTTGCTTCAAATGGTTCTGAGTTCCATCCATCTTCCATACTTGCAGGTTGTACATCGTAGTGGCCGTAGATTAGGCATGTTTTAAATGAACTATCTTTTTCAAACTGTGCAATTACGATGGGATTGTCATATCCTTCAACCACTGTTACAGAAAACCCCTTATCCTCAAAGATATCTTTTAACCAATTTGCTGTTGCATTAATATCGTCCTGATATTTCTTATCAGTTGAGATACTTTTAAATTTTATGAATTCTGAAAGAAGTGATCTATATGTGTTTGACATATTAGGAGTATATTTTATCTATCACACTAATACAACAGTTCTATGCAATATTTCTCTTTTTTAACCTGGCAAGAACTTTGAAGATTGTAATTGTGGTGAAGACCAAGAGGATTGTTACAAAGATTGGGGTTAGGTATATGAGAATCCTTCCTACAATAGATGTCTTAGTTATGGTGTCTAATCCACTTTCAGATTCTGAATACTTCTCAATTAGGCTCTCTGATGTTGAAAGCTTGGAGTCAATATCATCAAACTTCTCTTGGTCTAGTGCCTGTATATACACTTTTGTGCTTGTGAGTGTTTGGTTTTTGAGACTATCTGCACTAAGAAGGGTGGTGTCAACAATACCATCATTATTTTTTCCAACTGTATACCAAAGAATATGATCTAGATCACTACCAATATACTCTCTGTCTGATTCTCCCCATGTTGGATCAACTGAAAGCCAACCGTAGTCTGGAATCCATACCTGTACCCACTGATGACCGATGTTTTGAAGTTCTAGAGAATCGTTTGAGATATTATTTTCAGCACCTGTTGGGTCATTTCCATACCCGATTGCAGCTCTTGCAGGTATGCCCTGTGCTCGAAGAAATGATATCAGGGAGTCTGAATACTCCATGCATATTGTTTGAGCTCCCAAAAGTGCTTCTTTTGCTCCAACTCTGGGATTTCCACTCTCAATCTTTTCGAAACTGTAGTCAAACTTATCAACTATATATGTGTAGTCTTTTCTAATTAGGTCAATTATATTCTTCTGATCTTTTGAAAGTGTATCTGCAAGTTGCACAATCACCTCATCTTCCACCTCCCAATATTCTTGTGCTGTTAGGTATCTATTTAGCGTCTCATCCTCTCCAACCGATTCGAAATATTCTTCGAGAGTGATGTTTTTTGGTGTTTTTGTATTTTCAAATGTATCTTTAAAGAGTGATATATATCCTTCAATCTCAATTTTGAAATCTTGATTTGCTGGTACTTCGAAAGTTGCAAAGAGATTTCCCTCCTGATCTCGGATTACTGACTTTGGTGTTGGTGTTAGGGATTTGAAAAATACCTTCTGAGCAGTTTCGTCAAACTCTCTTGGGAGTGCAAGTTTGTAGATATTTGTTGAAACAATAGGTGCAATGTCTGAGATACTTTTTGGTGTGAAATCATCGGTTTTTGGTGTTTCTTGTACGATTTTGAAGTGGTAATATTGGGAAGAACCGAGTTGTAGCCAGCTTGTGTGTCCAATTCTATCCTCCTGTTTAATTGTATATATCCTCCTATCACTTTCATTTTTTACAGATATTGAACTTGGTTGTATATGAGAGGGAAGTGGGAAGCTGTTTGGTGTTATGACCTTTGCATTGTATGTGTACGATGTTGTTAGGCCGTTTTCAGTTTCAACAAACTTAATATCGTTTGCAAGACCTGGAACATATACATTTGTAATGTTTCCATTGTTACTAACAAGCTCATGGGTGTTATATGAGAGCTTAATTGTATATGAATTGAAGGAGTTAACAGCAGATGTGAAGGGGACGACTACATTGATACCACTACTTACATCTGTAGTGGTGTACTTAATACTGCTCCCATACTTATCCGTTACCTTAAGTGAATCTTTTTTGAACTTTCTCTCATTCTCATCCTTTTTAATTGTATAGTCTTGGATTAGAAAGGTCTGTTTTGTACCAGCGGGGTAGTAGTAGTTGGGGTTGTTAACAAGAATAACTAGTTCCTCTGTCACTGTCGCATACTCTTTCTCAGTTAGTTGTACATTGTAGTTGCTTGTAATTTCAAAATCAGATGCAGCTTTAACGCCGTTAAGAGGTATGAAATTTAAGAAAAAGATTGTACAGATTAATATAGTTTGTAGTTTTGATAATATTTTCTTCATTTTGTTGTATAATTCTACACATTAATTGTAGTTTTATGAAATATTATGTCAGTTGTTAGATCACATTCACTTTCAGTTGGTATTGTTGGACTCCCTAATGCTGGTAAATCAACACTCTTCAACTCCCTAACTGCAAACTCAGTTCCTGCAGAAAACTTCCCATTCACAACAATAGATAAAAACGTTGGTGTTGTTCAGATTCCTGACAGTCGACTTGATATGTTGGAGGATCATTTTAATGCATTAAAGAAAGTTGCTTCTGCTATGAAGTTTGTTGATATCGCTGGACTTGTTAAGGGTGCTTCAAAGGGAGAAGGATTGGGAAATCAGTTTCTTTCACATATTAGAGAGGTTGATGTAATTATGTATGTACTTCGTGCTTTTTCAAGTGAGAAGGTTGTACATGTATATGATAGGGTGAATCCAAAGGATGATTTAGAGATTGTTAGGTCAGAACTGATTCTTAAAGATATTGAGACAGTTGAGAAGAAACTGGGTGAACTTAGAAAGGAGATTAGACCTGGTGAGAACAAAGAGTTAAACGAAAGGATCAATATAGTTGAACAGCTATTAGAGCTTTTAAACAGCGGAAAACCAGCAAAAGATATTAGGGTGAGCAATGAGAATGCACCGTTTGTACAGGAGCTTTGGCTTCTCACCTCAAAGCCTGTTATGTATCTGTTAAATGTAAGAGAGGGGACAAGTGATCAGAAGGCAATCGAGCTAATTGATGCATTTAGGGAGAGTGTGGGAGACGATGAAAAAGATTTTGTAGTTGCAGCAGATGTGAAGCTAATTGGTGAGATGATAGGTATGAGTGAGCAGGAAAAAGTGGAGTATCTTTCACTTCTAGATGAAAAACCTACACTTTTGGAAGATGTGATTCTAACTGCATACAAGAAATTAAATCTTCTAACCTTCTATACTGGTAGTGAGAAAGAGGTTAATGCTTGGACAATTGGTATAGGTGCAACAATTAAGGAGGCAGCAGGAGTTATTCATACTGATCTGGGCAATGGCTTCATAACAGCAGATGTTGTTAATATTGAGAAAATGATAGAGGCAGGAGGTTGGGTTGCTTCAAAAGAGAAGGGGATTGTTAGAAATCAGGGGAAAGAATATCTCATACAGGATGGTGATTATATTAATGTATATGCGAATTAGCTAAATTAACAATTTTTTATATGAATAATATCGGAAATGTCCCAATTGAAGGTGCTGACAAGCAGATTATAGACGCTAGAATTTCAAACATCGCTAGTAAGATTAAAAGTTCTGGTGCTGCGTTGGCGCATGGTAAATTTCATCCTGGGTGGTTTGTGCCAGAAAAAGTAAATGTGACGCTTAGTAACCTGACAAGTGAGCCAAGCTTTGCTAATCATGGTGTAATTGGGATTGAAAGATTCGTGAAAAGTGGAATCCCCGAGTTACAGAAAGTAATTCATTATGCATGGAGATATAGAGATGATAAAACAAATTCACGGGATGTTCGATCGTTTGGGGGTAATGCGATCTATCTGTTGCGGGCAAATTACGACAACGGTATGACTGAATTAGTCGCTGCAACGCATATGCCAGATCAGTTAGGAATTGAGAATAGAAAACAAGGAGTGCCAATGGGTGTTGAATTTTACTTTTCTCTCCCAAGTGCTGACTCTATTGAATTGATGGAGTTACTACAAGGAGGAAAATCTAATCTGATGAGAGTACTTTCTAGCCTCTATCCAAATATCGATACCATGATCTTGACTGATGACCCAGTTGTTTCCGTTGATTATCGACCTGAAGAATTAAGTGACGTTCCAGGTGCTGCTGAAAAATTGAGACAAGCTTTAATTGCTGCAGATTTGTAGCTAACAAACACTTCCCATATACATATTTTTTTGATACAATCCGAAAGCTTTTAAGAAATATTAATATTAAAATATAGGTAATGGCAAAGAAAGTTGTAAAAAGAGTTAAGAAAGTAGCAGTTAAAACTGTTGATCCTAAGTTCTACGAGATTATGATGGCATTAAAGCCACTTCTTCCCGATGATGTTAGAAAGGCAATGCACAAAGACTTCCAGAAGTATGTAACAGATCTAGGTGGAGAGGTTGTTGATGTTGATGTATGGGGAAAAAGATACCTTGCATATGATATTAAAGGACACAACGAAGGATACTACATTGTATATAGTTTCAAAATTGCACCATCTGAAATCGCTGAGATGAAGCGACAACTTACAATGAAACAGGAAATTTTGAGATATATAATTGTTGATATTAAGAAGCCTGAGATGATTGGAAAGCGTATTAAGAAAAAGGAA
>CAYQNB010000037.1:0-6824 GCA_964418805.1 uncultured Candidatus Saccharibacteria bacterium
CCTTCACCCAACAACAGTACTCTCAGAACTTGGAGAAGCAATTGATTATATGAGAAATACCGCATTGCCTAATGCACAGAATAGTCTAAATGAAGCACAGTTAAACTTTGATAGGCTTGCAGGTGAGATAGAATTAACAGCAAATCCTGAGATTAGACAGGAGCTAGAAACTCAACTTGCAGATCTAAGAGCTAGAGAAGCTAGATATGTTGCAGAATTGAATGATGGAACTCCACCTGCACAACCAGGTACTGAACCACAACCAACTAGCCCTGAAACACAACAATTAAGAGATCAGATTGCTGAACTACAAAGGCAGTTAAATGAAGAGAGAGAAAGAAGGAGTGTAATCAGAAGGAGATGGGCTAAAATTGGAACGTTCCTTGTTGGAGTGACTGCAGGCGTAGCAACTGTAGCCTTTGCCCCAGCAATAGTTGGAGCCGCAGTGACAGTAAGCACGATTGGTGCAGCTGCATCATTGGTTGGAAAACGAATTACTGTTAGAAATATCAATTACCTAACAAATGACCCAAGAGCAGTTGCAGAGCTTGGCCAGGAAGAGGTGAATAGAAGAATTACAAACTACAACACATTATCAAATAGATTAGATTATTTCGGAGCATTCTTTGGAGGATTCACGCTCGGTACAGGCATAGGCACATTACTTGAGTCCCAAGGCGTATTTGCTTCCGGAGATGTCCAAGGCTTAGTAGATACAGCAGGTCAAGGAGCAGGTGAAGCAGTAAAAGTAACTGATGTAAGTGGGATTGTTGAGAACGGTAGGATTGATGTATCAGATATTTGGCCAAATATGCAAACAAATCACGGATGGTCAAGTTCACTCTACGGTCCAGAGGGTGGTAATCATGGAAAAGCACTTGAAAAACTTTGGAGCTATCTAATGGAAAATGGAGTTACCACAGATCAACTTAGAGCCATTGATCCAAATGGTGACGCATTCCACAGAGCATATGCTACTCTTGCCCAAAACACTAGCCTAACAGCACAAGAGGTAGCGTCTTCATTAGTAGTTGCACCATAATTGAATTAAATTAACTGCTCAAATAATGGATAATGTAGTAACAAAAGCAAAAGAAAGACTAGCAGTATTAGGTCTTGATCAAGCAAAGATTGATGAGACAATTAATCTGCTCTACGAAGAACTTCTAGAAGATATTGTATTTGAACTTGCTTCAACTCTAACAGATGAAGAGGTACAAGAATATAAGAAGAGAATAGAGGAAGCAAAATCAGCAGAGCATCTACAAACTCTAATCCAAGAGATGTCAGCAAAGGCATTTGGAGAGAATCATGTAGAGGAACTAACAAAAAGATTTAACGAGAAGATTGAGAAGGTTGAAAAACTCTCAGTTGATATCAAAGGTCTTCTAGAAAAGTATCAGGAAGGTGATCCAGAGACTGTAAAGATTCTTGAGGATACTGCTAATAGTGATGATTTGATATAATAAATCTCAGATAAATTAAGGAATACTTTCAATGACTAATTTACCAGCGCAACCTGGAATGCATGTCGGGATGGAGCATGCAAAACCAATATATTTTGACACAGTATCCCAACAAGAAAAGAACGCTCGCAGTGAGCAGATTGAAGAGATATATTCAGGACTTAAAGACGCCCATCCACCAATTCAGCAAGATCCAAGAGAGTACTATCGTACAATTGAACTCGGTAGTAGTAGTAATAGGGTCATAACTGAGACTCTCGCACTTTCATTACCAATGAAGTTATCTGATGCATTCAGCTACAGACCTTTGTTGGAGGCTGTAAGTAATAGGGTTTTAAGCTTTAATGAAATGGAAGTACTTACACCAACATCAACAAGAGCTACTAGATTATTCTTTACTCCAACTGGAGTATTCCTCTTTATTGATGCGGCTGACGGGTCTTCAAGTAATGTTACTGCTGACGAAGCTATGGGAAATGTTCTTAGAAGTGCGGATAATAGACAATGGAAACCTATAAACGATAAAATTAGAATAGTTCATGCACACCAGGATAGCGAATTTTCTGAAGAACCTAGAGGAGGCCAGCACGCAATACTGGTTGAGCTAACAAATGATCCAGAAGCCATAACTCATATGCTTACAAAATCTCGAATGCTCCTCATCGAGCAAGAGAACGCACCAAGAGTTTCTTTGTTAGATGTCGGGTCACTTATGCAGCTGACAGATCCAAAGAACCAACAAACAGATCAATCATCTACTGGTAACAAAGCAATCTACTGAATCAACCTAAAGGATGCTTATCCTTATGAGTCTCCTGTGCAAACTTGTCAGAACTATGTACATACCTTGTTGTAGTGTTTAAACTTTCATGACCGAGTAGGACTTGTATTGCAGCAGGACTAGCACCATTTTCAGCTAGATATGTTGCAAAACCATGTCTTAGACTATGTGCTGATGTTGGTACAAGTATTCCAATCCTCCTTCTATACTGTGCAATCTTTTCTTGGAAATAGTTAGTTGATAGTCTACAACCATCTTTTTTTGAATCAACACCATGGAAAGGTATGAAAAGAGCAGGGGAGGAAAACTTAGAAAGATATCCGCTCTTTCTATATTCCTCTACAATTGAAACATACTTCCACTTTCCATCAATACCACCAACAAGATTTTCAAGTTTTTTCTGTGAATCATCATCAACATCAGATGTTTCACGCTCTATTGTAATTGCATGCTTAAGTCTAACTTCCAGATACCTATCCAACCAATCCATAGCTCGCTCTGTCATATATACAAACCTCTGTTTCTTTCCTTTTCCCGTTACAAAAAGCTTTCCTTCCATATTGATCTGTTCAAGATCAAGAGATATTAGCTCAGAGATACGCATACCTGTGGAGAAAAGAATCTCCATCATTGCACGATTTCTAAGTCCCACCTTAACATCTTTCTCAAACTCAGTTGGACACTCAATCATCTTCACAAGCTCATCAAGTTCTGCAACCTGAGATTTCTTTCTTGTTGCTTTAATTAGTTTAATTGCATCTGGTGCAATTGGGATATCTAGATCCATATCAATTCTAAATTTAAGATATGAACGGATTGCAGAAAGCATTCTATTTACACTCCTAGCATCCAAACCACTTGCAGATCTACTCGAAACATTCTTAGGCTTTCCAGAGACCCCAAGATTTCCAAACACCTTCTTATATACATTGTCCAGAAATCTCCCTGGTGACTTTTCATCACCATCTGGATTTTTAACTTCATCAGGTGATGTCAACATAGCTGGTGTTTGCTCTTCGCGCGTTCTAGGCCCCTCAGAGCGCTTCATGTCAATTTGTGCTGTATCAACGGCCTTTGTTGCATATCCATCTCTTAAAGTATCAAGATCTTTAAGGTGATCTCCGTTTCTAAGGTATCCTTTGTACAATGTTATCTCATTCTTACTCAACTTCTCAAAAGCAACATTTTGAAATCTTAAAAACACACAGAAGATGGAGAGGTCTCGGGCATAGTTGAAGACTGTTTGCATGCTGTAGTTGTTGTTTTGAAGTTCCAAAAGAAACCTATCCTGATCTGGTAGTTTGGGGATTAAAGAATTTTTCATATTGGGGGTAGGGGGGCTAATTTTTTATATTCTACACATATTACCATTTTAAAGATATTTGGTAGGGGAAATTAAATTCGAAGTCATATTACTCATAATACATCTTAGTTTGTCTAATTTAGTATATATCTATATAAGAGCACTTTCGAGTTACAAACCTATATGACCGCATATAAGGGCGATTATACTCGGTTATATATTACATAACATTGAGCTATCTGTAAAGAGAGGTAGTAGCCTTTTCATACATGTATAACATATAGATCCATTAACGATTATGTATATACTCTTCTGAATATATTTGCGTGTTATAAAAAGATAATAGGGATATCATTAGCACTCACTTATCCACACTGATTACTATGAGATATTGCATACTACAGGCCGAATGTTTCACCCTCCCCCTACTCTCACATGCCTGCCTGAAAAAATTTACCCAAGAATAATATTTAAAGATATAACTACAAGCATTAAAAGAATATAGCTGTATATATTAATTGTTTTTAACATATTTCTCTCCTTGTTCATCACCACCGCTGTCATTGCATACATAACAGTCATTGGGAGAAGTGCAATATACTCATGAACTGAGCTAATTAGCATAACTCCAAGAAGGGATATGACCATAGAGGTTGTTGTAACGGAGATCGTTGCAATTAGACTCCCCTTTCCTATGTGCAGATGCCTAAAATGCATTAGAACAATGGCCATGTATGAGATTGTAGCAAGAAGAACAACAATAAATGGATTAAATGAACTTTCCAGAATACCGTATGTGAGAAAGTAGACCATTAGAATTGAGAGGATATACGAAGCTGTCTTTCCAACCTGCATTAGTGGAATCTGCTTGAATGTACTCACATTGAAGATATTTGTTGTTAGAAATGAGATATATGTACTCACAAACAGAATTAGGATGATGACAAAAAGAAAAACTGCCTCATATATTCTTCCAAACTTCTGAAAGAAAAAGAGCTCTACAAAAAGAATCTGAGTGAATACTAGAAGTGCGCTTTGAGGAAGAACAAAAAGAAGTGAGTTTTTATTCACCTGCCCTCTTAGAGCCCAAACAAGAAGAAGATATGTCAAAATGAAGTATAAGACTGCCTTTACATACACCTGCCAAATTGTTACTGTTTGCTCAATCTGAAGAAGTTTAAATGCAAATATAGAGATTGATATTACGATTGATATGGCAAGAAGCCTACCTCTTTTCACATTATCTGTTAATCCTTTAATCTCTGCCATTACTTATGATATCAGAAGCTTTGTTAAGACCCAAATGAGTGAGTACTCTTCCTCTTGATGTTCTCTGAATCATTCCCAACTTCATTAAGAATGGCTCATACACATCTGCAAGGGTTGAGACATCTTCAGAGATTGATGCTGCAAGTGTTGAAAGACCAACAGGTCCACCATTAAAGTGCTCGTACATAATCTTGATGATCTTTCTATCAATCCCTTCAAGTCCATATTCATCAACACCAAGCAGATTTAGTGCACTTACAACAGAATCTTTAAGAAGAATACCGCCACCACTATGCTGATCGTTATAGTCGCGAACCCTTTTAAGCAGACGAAGTGCAACTCTAGCAGTTCCTCTTGAGCGTTTTGCAATCTCAGGTAGTGCATCCTCCTCATACTTAATATCCCAAAGCGAGCAGGCTCTCTCTAGAATCTTCACAACATCACCATCCCCAAAGTATTCAAGTCTTTGAATCAATCCAAACCTGTCTCTCATTGGAGAGCTGATCTTTCCAATCTGTGTTGTTGCACCGATGATTGTAAATGGTTCTAGATTTAAACGAATTGTTTTTGCAGATGTACCTTTTCCCATTACAATATCAATCACACCATCCTCCATTGCAGGGTATAGGATCTCTTCCACAACTCTTGAAAGTCTGTGAATCTCATCAATGAAAAGTACATCTCCTGACTCCATATTTGTTAGTATTGCAGCCAGATCTCCCTGTCGCTCTATTGCAGGACCAGAGGTCACCTTAAGGTTTGTTCCAGTCTCACTTGCTATTGCCATTGCAAATGTTGTTTTACCAAGTCCTGGAGGGCCGTAGAAAAGGATATGATCAACTACCTCTCCCCTACCCTTGGCTGAATTTATCATCATCTCAAGCGTTTTCTTCTCCTTATCTCTTCCAATTATTTCAGAAAACTTACTAGGTCGTATCTTTTCAACAACCTCCTCCTCCACCCTAACCTTCTCTACCGTTTCTTTTTTCTTTGTTTTTCCTTTTTTTGTTGTTAGGGATGATTCAATCACTATCCTTTAGTACTAATTTAAGAAGCTGTTCTACATCATCTATATCATTTCCACCACTAATCTTCTCCCCTCTTTCTAGATATTGCTTAAGCTGTTCTCCCTTAAACCCAAGAGATGTTAGTGCCTGTTTTAGTTCTGATATCCTAGAGGAATCAACAATCTTCATATCACTCCTCTTAAATCCACTCTTTTCAAGATTGCTCTGCAATTCAACAACGATCTTTTGTGCTCCCTTCTTGCCAAGTCCTGATACTTTAGAAAGTGCACTATGGTCACCATTAATGATATGTGTCTTAACAACATCACTTTCAAAATGTGAAAGAATGGACATTGCAAGCTTAGGACCAACTCCAGATACTGTCATTAAAAGCTCAAAGAAATCCCTGTCCTGCTCGCTTGAAAATCCATACAGTGCCTGACTATCCTCCCTAACCTGAAAGCTTGTATATACTGCAATGTTATCACTTTCTAAGTCGCTTGGAAAGGAAGATTGTATGAATACTCTATACCCGATTGAGTCGTTAACAATGATATCGATATAGTCGAATCGATCAAGAATTCCTCTTTTAAGAACTTTGCCTTTTAGATATGAAATCATATGTATATAGTATACTACTTTTTCCCTTTGGTCATCTGCGACATTTTAAGTGAGTCACTGCAACATATTGCTATAGCAATTGCATCAGCCGCATCATCTGGTTTTGGAAGTTTTTCAAGATTACATATTCGCATTACACTCTCCTGCACCTGCTTTTTATCAGCTCTTCCATTTCCTGATACTGCATTCTTAATCTGTGGTGGTGTGAATTGAAGAACTGGTATATCATCCTGCTCTAGCGCGAGAAGTATTGTACCTCTTGCTTCACCTACAATCATTGCTGTTTTAGCATTATTTGTGAAAAGAAGTAGCTCAACACCTCCATACTCAGGTTTATATTTTTTAATAATACTTCTTAGATCGTTATATATCTCAAG
>CAYQNB010000038.1:0-1374 GCA_964418805.1 uncultured Candidatus Saccharibacteria bacterium
AGATCACGCAATATATCAACTCTCTCAACTGTATCAATATCCGAGTGCAGGTAGTATGACTTAACACCAAGATCGATTAGATATGATGAGAGATCCTCAGCCATCTTCTTTGTTAATGTGGTAATGATGACTCTCTCCTTCTTTTTAACTCGCTCTTGTACTTCAAATAGGACATCATCCATCTGATTTTTTGTTGGTCTAACCTCAATTTCTGGGTCCAGAAGACCAGTTGGTCTTGTTAGTAGTTCACAGACATTTCCCTTGCTTCTTGTTAGTTCCCACTCACTTGGTGTTGCTGAGACATATATTGTATCCCCTTGCCTTTGTGCAAACTCATCAAATTTAAGAGGTCTATTGTCCATCGCTGTTGGAAGTCTGAAGCCATAGTCAACAAGATTTTCCTTTCTGGCTCTGTCTCCGTTATACATACCTCCAACTTGTGGGATTGTAATGTGGGATTCATCAACAAAGAGAAGGTAGTCTTTAGGGAAGTAATCTAGAAGGGTATATGGAGGTTCACCAATCTTTCTTCCATCAAAGTATATGGAGTAGTTTTCCATGCTTTTGCAATATCCAACCTCACGGATCATCTCAATGTCATACATAGTCTTTTCTTTAAGTCTTTGAGCCTCAAGAAGCTTTCCAATACTCTCCAGAAATGAAACACGCTTGTTTAGATCTGCCTCAATCTGAATGATTGCATTTTCAAGTACATCCTTTTCATATACCTGAGAGGTTGCAGGAAAGATCTCAATACTGTTTAGATTCTCAATCTTCTGACCTGTGAGTGGTTCAAACTGTGAGATCTTTTCAATCTCATCTCCAAAAAACTCAAGTCTAATTGGAAAGTCTTCATATGTTAGGAATATATCAACAACATCTCCCTTAATTCGATATGATCCAGACATGAAATCCTCTCCTGACCTGTTATATCTAATGAAGGTTAGTTCACGAGAAAGCTCTGAGATTGGCATCTTATCCCCAACTTTTAGTTCAAGTGACTTATTCTCATAGTTTCCAGGGTTTCCAATGTTGTATATACATGATACAGAAGCAACTACAATTACATCGCGCCTTGTTATCGCACTATTCATTGCAGAAAAGCGCATTCTCTCAATCTGTTGGTTAACCTCTGATTCTTTTTCAATATATAGATCTTTTCCAGGAAGATATGCTTCTGGTTGGTAGTAGTCGTAGTATGAGACAAAGTATTTAACAGCATTCTCTGGAAAGAACACCTTAAACTCTTCGTATAGCTGAGCTGCAAGAGTCTTGTTATGTGAAAGTATTAGAGCTGGTCTATTACTATTTGCAATGATATTTGCCATTACAAAGGTCTTTCCAGAACCAGTTACACCAAGAAGTGTTTGCTCA
>CAYQNB010000038.1:1384-6754 GCA_964418805.1 uncultured Candidatus Saccharibacteria bacterium
GCGGAGAGAATCAGGCTGATTAGTAGTACCGATAAGAAGAGTCTGTTCATGTGCATTATCTTTCAGTGCTCCACCAATCTTCTCAATTACCTCGACCTGATCTTTAGAGGGGGAATATTGTGATTGTAGTTTAAAACTTGCCATCTTGTATTTTACCCTATATCCATACATATATGCTACAATCCCAGCAATGAATAAACTTCACAAACTACCACAAGAACTAATCAATCAGATTGCAGCAGGAGAGGTGATTGAAAGGCCATCAAGTGTAGTGAAGGAGTTAGTGGATAATAGTATTGATGCAAAGGCGACAAAAATCACAATTAAGCTTGAAAATGGTGGAATAGACCTAATTGAAATCTCAGACAATGGAAGTGGTATTGAAAAGGAAGCACTTCTTGAAATCTTTGAGCCACATACAACAAGTAAGATATCGACACTAGATGATCTAAACACACTGCTCACAATGGGTTTCAGAGGTGAAGCACTCTCAACCATCCAATCAATTGCACAGGTATCTGTAACATCAAAGCAGGAAGGATCTCAATCTGGCTCAACACTTGAGTTAAGTTCTAAAACAGTTAAGAGTGCACCAAGAGAGGTTGGAACAACAATATCAGTTAGAAAGATATTTGATCAGATTCCAGCAAGAAAGAAATTTCTTAAAACGCATGAAACAGAATATAGAAAGATATTAGATATACTTCTTAGATACTTCATACAGTTTCCAAACATACATTTCATACTAATTAAGGACCAAAAAGAGGTATACAACCTCCCCGCTGTCTCCCAAACGCCAGAGATTAACAAGGAGAGAGTTGATGCCGTGATTAAAGGTGGGATATTTTCAGACTCAATTCAAATACATTCAGATGGAGCAGGAATTAAAATCAGTGGAGTTGTTGCGCATCCAAATAGGAAAGCAAGCAGAACAGCACATCAATATATATTTGTGAATAGAAGAGGAGTTTGGGATAGTGGGGTAGCAAGAGCAGTCCTACAAGGTTTTTCAAGATATATACCACACGGAAGCAAGATTCCATTCATCGTTAGTATTGATATTGAACCAAATCTAGTTGATGTAAATGTACATCCAAGAAAAGAGGAAGTTAGATTCATTAATCCATACAGAATCTTTTCAGCTGTTGAAAATGCAGTATCTGATGCTCTTAATAGAAGCATATCTGCAAAAACTGAGAGTATTAATATCTCAAATGAAAAAAGTGAAACCACAGAGAACACACAACAATCTTTTGATACCTTCACGCCATCTGCGCAATATTCAAATCCCAAAGAGTTAAACTTTAGCAAGAGAGGCAAAGAATATAGTGTAAAAAGTGGTTTGAAGTTCTCACAATCCATACTTAAAGATGAAGGTAAGGAGAGATATGAAAGTACAGAGCAGTTCAAAAACATATCCCAGATGTTTAATAAATACATATTTGTTGAATTTGAAAATGATCTTTGGGTAATTGACCAACATGCAGCAGCCGAGCGAATTACATTTGAAAAGCTTGAAAGATCACTTGAGTCAGAATCTAAAGATATACAGAATCTTCTTGTACCGATTTCAATTGAAGCAGATCCCTCACAACTCTCCTTCACCTCCGAAAATATTCAATTCTTTAAAGATCTTGGCTTTGATATTGAGATTAAAGATGGAAGTATTGAGATTAGCTCAATACCAGCATTTTTAAATGTATCAAGCGCACAGAATGTATTTGAAAATATCTGGAAGTTGGATATTGAAGATATGGATATGAAAAATGAATTTGAGAAAGCAAAACAAGATATATTTGCAACAATCGCATGTCATAGTAGTATTAGAAGTGGACAGGCTCTCTCACAGGAAGAATGTATTGGAGTATTTGTACAGCTTCAACAGTGTACAAACCAATACTCATGTCCACACGGTCGCCCAATAATATGGAAGATGAAGCTAAGTGAGATAGATACTAATTTTGATAGAACATACTAATGAATAAAACAGGAACACTCTTTCTAATCCCTTCCTCACTAAATCAAAAACCACTTGTTGAGGTCCTAAATCACAATGATATTGAGATAGTGAAAAGTATTAAAACATTTGTAATTGAGACACCAAAGATTGCCAGAGCACATCTAAAAGATCTTGGTTTAAACTTACGAGAACTCACATACTATGAACTAAACCTGCGAGTTGGAGATGAGAATATCAATCAGATAATCTCAATTCTAAAATCAGGTGAGAATGTAGCACTAATCTCAGATGCAGGAATACCAGCAGTTGCCGATATTGGCAGTAGCCTCACCAAAGAGGCACAGAAGAAAGGTATTAATGTTGTAACACTCTCTGGTCCTTCATCAATTGTTCAGGCACTCGCAAGCTCTGGATTAAACGGACAACAGTTCACATTCCATGGATATCTCTCTAAAGAGCAGAGTGTAAGAATTAAACAGCTAAAGGAGCTAGAAAGAGTTGCACTTCAAACAGGATATACTCAGATCTTCATTGAAACACCATACAGAGCGCAGTATATGTATGAGGATATAATCAATCATCTTGCTGTTAATACCAAACTCACAGTTGCAGTTGATATAACAATGGAGAGTGAAGATATTAAGACACTTCAGATTCAGGAATGGAAAGGACAGAAGGTTGAGATAAATAAAAGACAGGTTGTATATATAATCGGAAGATAAGAATATATGGAGCAAGTAGGTAAGATATATCCATATCTAAGGTTACCAATAAAAGACCAATTCTACATATCAGAAGGCTGGATATACTCACCGCATGAAAGAAAACTCCATGGCAACTACCATCACAAAGGGATAGACTTTAGTGTCAGATACGGAACACCTGTATATGCAAGTGCAGATGGCTTTGCAGTCGCCTCATATCACAGATTCCCGCTTTTAAATAGAGATTTCACATTCAAATTGTTTGAGGATATGCCGATGGCTAACGGACTTGGATATTTTGTACAGATATATCACCCTGAAAGTGTGTGTAAGGTAAAAGGAGGGAGAATTACACAGTATGGACATCTTGCAAGTATAGACGCATGTATTAAGATTAAGACAAACTCAGCAAAATCTGTTAACCATACTGAAAGATTAATTAAAGTTAACGATAGAAGAAGAGAACAGAAACTTTCGAAAGCACAGTTAGATAAACAGATTAGTGAATGTAAAAAGATTATAGAAAGATATCCCTGGGTATCCAAGTACTATGGATACAGCAAAAATGAATCATACCTATACTCTCTCCCACTACTTGAAAAACTACACAAAGAGGGAAACAGGTATGTGACATATCTTAAACAGGGAGATCTCATAGGATATGTTGGAACATCTGCAATCTTCTATGGAAACCCACCATACAGAGAGAACTTGAAAGTGCCACATATTAAAGAACACTCAGATGTATGGGATGAAACACACCTACACTTTGAAGAGGCATGTAGAGATGAGAATGGCGTTAAGAAAGGTCAGAGAGATATCTTTGGAGTATATAAGTCCTACAGATGGTATCAACCAGATATTAAGTCCCAGAGGGCACATCTGGAACTTTTCACGAAGTAGTGTATACTAAATCTTGTGATTGAAGTTAAAAATCTCAAAAAAATATACAGGATGAGCAAGAAGGTTAGTGTTAATGCACTCTCCGATGCATCATTTAAGATAGCAGAAGGTGAAGTATGTGCTGTTGTAGGACCATCTGGATCTGGAAAATCAACACTTCTTAACATACTTGGAGGACTTGATCTTGAATATAGTGGAGAGGTACTAATAGATGGAAAAGATATTAAAAAGTATAATCAGAACTCATACAGAAGACATCAGATTGGAACAATATTCCAACAGTTCTACCTCATCCCAACACTTTCTGTTGCAGAGAATATAATGCTTCCTGTTACACTTGGAAAACAGTTTGATAGGCAGTTTGCAAATGATAGATTAGAGTTTCTTCTGGATAGAGTTGGTCTGACAAACAGAAGAAATCACAAACCAAGAGAGCTCTCAGGAGGTCAGGCACAAAGAGTTGCAATTGCAAGAGCACTAATGAGCAAACCAAAGATTGTACTTGCCGATGAACCCACAGGAAACCTTGATTCAAAGACTGGAAAAGAGATAACAAAGCTTCTGTATGATCTAAACAAAGAAGAGGGAGTAACATTAGTAATTGTCACACATGATTCAGAACTGTTTAAGGATGTAAAAAGAAAGATTCATCTAATGGATGGTAAAGTAGTTAAGAAGTAATAATATGTTTAAATACGCACTAAACCTAGTAACAAGAAGAAAATTCAGAACACTTTTAACAAGCCTTGGAATTACCGTTGCCGTTATGCTTGTTAGCTTCATAATATTCGGAATGCAAGGACTTCAAAACATACTTGTTGAGCAGTTCAATACACAATTTAAACCAAATCAGGTGATAATTAGCAAGTTCTCACTTAACATGTTCTCAGCGCCAGAAAGTACATTTGATGAAACAAAGGTAGAACAGGCAGTAATTGATGAGAATGTAATAAGTGAGATTGAAGCTATGGAAGGCGTACAAGAGGTTCAAAAGATGCTTCTTCTAACAGGTTTGCAAGCAACAGTTGAAGGGTTTGAGAAACCATATGACAACGCATATATGTCAGGATGGGATATATCATCAGACAATCAATACTTTGTAGCATTTGAGGGAAGTGAAAAGGCAGTTTCGAAAGGAAAGGTCTTCATTGCTCCCACAATCGCAAAGTTCTACAAACTAGAAAATGGTGAGATCATTGGCAAAAAGATAGTAATTGAGCCTTCAAGCAGTTCATTTTTCACAGCAAAATCAAAGAGTCTAATTGGAAAATCATTTGAATATGAGATTGTTGGTGTTGCAGATCCAGGACAGGATAGAAATGATGTTGTATTTGCCTCAACTGATGCCCTTAATATGCTTGTATCCCTTGGTGGCTTTAAAAACAGTGCCGATTTCCTCTCAAATATAGGATATGACACACTCTTTGTATATGTAGATGAGGAAGTAATAGAAGAGTTTAAGGATACAATTAAGACAGAGTATGGATATGACTCAACAACATCCGCAGATCTTCTAGACTTTCTTGGAAGCATTACAGATGGCCTAACCATAGCACTTGTGATGTTTGGACTTGTTTCAGCAATTGTTGCATCAATTGGTATTGTTAATACTATGATAATGAGCATCTACGAACAGACAAAAGAGATCGGTGTAATTAAGGCAATTGGTGCTTCAAATATGCAAGTATTAGTTATATTCCTAATACAATCAGGCTTCATTGGACTTCTTGGTGGTGCTCTTGGAATATCAATTATATATCTTGCAATGTATATACTTGATCCAATAATAGTAGATCAGCTTAA
>CAYQNB010000039.1:0-6479 GCA_964418805.1 uncultured Candidatus Saccharibacteria bacterium
GTAGGGGATGATGTAATTGGCTCAACGATAAATAAGACTGGAAGTATTAAGTTCGAAGCAAAGGCTGTTGGAAATGAAACACTTCTTTCTAAGATAATTGAACTTGTTGAAAATGCACAGGCAACTCAAGCTCCAATACAAAAGCTAGCTGATAAGGTGTCTTCTGTATTTGTACCTGTTGTCATTACAATATCACTTCTCGCATTTCTCTTTTGGCTATTTGTCGCGCCTGCTCTTGGTTTAATCTCATCTGACATAAATACACTTCAACTCTCTGTATACGTAGCCGTTACAATCCTCATCATCGCATGTCCTTGTGCACTTGGACTTGCTACACCAACAGCTGTAATGGTGGGCTCTGGAAAAGGTGCAAGCAAAGGGATACTGATTAAGGATGCGCAGAGTCTAGAGCTAGCACACAAGATTGGTGTTGTTGTATTTGATAAGACAGGGACTCTAACAAAAGGACAGCCTGAAGTAACTGATTTTGTAAATCTTTCTAAGGCATCTGATAAAGAAATATTAGAGATGGTTGCATCTGTTGAGGATCTTTCAGAACATCCACTTTCCGTTGCAGTTGTTAGTTTTGCAAAAGAGAAAGATTCTAAAATTAAGTTGGGTAAAGTTGTTAGCTTTGAAAATCACGAGGGTATGGGTGTTAGTGGGAAGTTTGGTAAGAAAACTGTCTCAATTGGAAATAGTGCATTAACGAAGAAACTTAGTATAAGAGTTAAAAAGGAACATAGCAACCTAATTGAGAAATATTCTAATGAAGCTAAAACATCTGTATATGTGGCTGTTGATAAAAATGTAGTTGCTGTAATTGCAATTGCGGATAAGCTAAAGGATGACTCAATTGAAGCAGTATCACAGCTTCACAAGATGGGAATTAAAACTGTCATGTTAACTGGAGATAATAAGGCGGTTGCAGATGCAATCGCAGCTGAGGTTGGTATTGATGAGGTAATTGCAGCAGTCCTTCCAACTCAGAAGGCGGGAATGATTGAGAAGATAAAGAGTGAATATGAGGGTGTAGTTGCAATGGTTGGAGATGGTGTTAATGATGCACCTGCTCTTGCAAGTGCTGATATCGGTATTGCAATGGGAAATGGAACTGATATTGCAATCGAGAGTGCTGATATTGTACTTGTTAAGGGAAGTCTTGGTAAGTTGGTAGAAACAATTGAACTATCAAAAAATACATTAGGAGTTATTAAACAGAATCTATTCTGGGCATTCTTCTACAATATTCTTGGAATCCCACTCGCTGGTGGAATCCTATTTCCATTAAGTGGAATGTTACTCTCACCAGTTGTTGCAAGTGCAGCTATGGCGTTTAGTTCAATCTCTGTTGTGCTTAACAGTTTGAGACTGAAGTTGATTAAGTAGTTTAATCAATAATAGGATGTTAAAAAAGAGGGGAGTGCTTCCCCTCTTTTAGAAAGTTGTAAAGATTTAATAAGTTTTACTTAATCTCAACTGTCTTTGTTCTTGCTTCTTTTGATTTAGGAAGCTGAACTGTTACAACACCGTTTTCAAATGATGCTTTTGCACCATCTGCATCGACTGTCGTTGGGAGAGTGAATGTCTGTTGGTATGAGCTCTCCATACTTCTGTATAGATATTTTTTCTTGTCCTCATCCTTGCTCTCTTCCTTTCTTTTTGCTGAGATTGAGATTGTGTCTCCAGTTACTTCGATCTTAATATCTTTCTGATCAACGCCTGGCATTGCCATCTTTACAAATACACTCTCATCTTGCTCCCATACATCTGCATATACTCCTCTCATGGAAACAGGGGAGAGGAACTCATCAACTGTTGGGAATCTAAAGAAGTCATCAAATACTGACCTAAAAGGTGAGTATGAGTATACACTTCTTTCTGGATTATCTCTTCTGACTATCTTCATATTATTTAAAATTAATTTAAATATTATATGAGTGTTCACTCATTAGCAGAGTATATAATTGAGTGCTAATATTTGTCAAGAGTTAAATATGAGGGTTTATTGCAAGTTCAAAGAGAAGTAGTAGTACAAAGATTAGAAGTAACTTATATCCTTCTTTTGCAGTTAGTTCCTCGTCATTTAATACCATCTGTGCAAACATAAAGAGTGTAACGGTCAGAATTATTATCGCAGGTATTATTGTAACAAAGCTATTTAGTTTGAAAGGTGATACAAATGCGATATATCCAAGAACAACTGTATTAAATGTCGCACTCCCTATGAAGTTTCCTGCTGCAAGTTTAGTTTTCTCAAGGGTATTGCTTCTAAGCAAGAGTGTAATCTCTGGAAGACTTGTTCCAAAGCTGAGCATAAAGAGACCAACAAGAATATTTGGAACTCTAATTATATCTGCAAGTACAAGTGCGTTATTCACAATCACCTCTGAGGAGAGTACTAGTCCAGCAACACCAACTACAGCCTTAGTTCCGAGTAGATATAGATTTTGGTGGGTGACAATCCTTCTTCTTTTTGCCTGTACTGGATCGTGCTTGCTCTTGTATATGATATAGGTGATGAATGCGAAGTATAGTGAGACAAGCAATACTCCTTCAATTCTTGTTAGTTTGCCATCAATTAGTGCTGCAACTTGCGCTCCGATAATCATAAGTGACATTACAACCTCTTTTGGACCGTAAAAGCCTTTAAATGGAAGGCCGTTATGCTTAATTGCATTAAGTCCAATGATGAGTGTGAGTATGATAATTGTTGCACCAAGTATATTTCCCACTGATAGAGCTGGTACACCATCAGATACTGCATTAACTGCAACAGAAAATTCTGGAAGGGAGGAGGTGAATGCAAGGACTATGAATCCAGTTAGGAAGGTATTTAACTTGAATCGTTTTGAGAGGGAGATGAAGGAGTCTTCAATTAGATCTGCGGATTTAACAAGCAGAAGACCAAATATTATGATTAAGAAGATACTTTTGGACAGTTCCATTTCATAATCTTATATTACCCAATCCGATTTGAAAAGGTTTATCTTCTCTCTACAAATGTAAGTGCTTGTCCTAACTTGCTTGCTCTACCTGTTCTACCAATTCTATGTACATAGTCTTCATATGAATTTGGTGCTTCGAAGTTTATTACATGAGAGATATCAGATACATCGATACCTCTTGCTGCAACATCAGTTGCTACAAGTATATCTGTTTTATTATTCTTAAAGCCCTCCAAAGCTCTTTCTCTCTCTCTTTGTCTTCTATCCCCATGAATTGAGTCTGCCTTATATCCTGTCTCTCTTAGTTTTCTACATAGTTTTTCAACACCTCTTTTAGTATTAACAAATATCAATACCTTACAATTTTCCTGTGCTTTTAGAATCTCAACAAGCTTTGGGAACTTCTCATCTCTGTTGTGTACCCTAACAATATCCTGGTTTACACTGTCAGATGAGCTTGATGTCTTAACAGATACTGTTTCGTAGTCTTTGTTAAGGATTAGTCTCATAATTCCTTCAACACTATTATTCATAGTTGCTGAGAAGAAGAGTGTCTGCTTAACTGGTGCTAGTTTTGAGATGATATATTTAATATCTACTACAAAACCCATATCAAGCATTCGATCTACCTCATCAAGTACAATTGTGCTAAAGATTGGGAGGTTAAGAACATTTCTGTCTGTTAGGTCCTTAATTCTTCCAGGTGTTCCAACAATGAAGTTGAATCCTCTTTGAACATTATGAATCTGATTGTACAAGCTACTTCCACCAGTACATAGTACTGAGAAAACATTTAGATTTCTTGTTAGTGCGTATAGTTCATCGTTAATCTGTCCTGCTAGTTCTCTTGTCGGTGCAATGATGATTACCTTGTTCTTTCTGTTCACAATTACCTTTTGGATTAGGGGAAGAAGGAATGCAACTGTCTTACCAGTTCCAGTATTTGCAATACCAACAACATCTTTTCCTTTTAATATGCTAGGAATTGATTTGTCCTGAATTGGAGTTGGGTTTGTATATCCTTTAAACTTGATATTCTTCTTAAGAGTTTCGTGGATATTTAGCTCTTCAAATTGCATTGTTGATCTATATACCTCTGCCTCTTTAGTTGTATCAACTCTTTTGATGAATTTTGATTCATCAATTGATTTAGACTTACTAAATCCTCTTCTTCTAAAGTCGTGAGAACTGCCACTTCTGTAGCTTCGAAATTGTCTATTATTGTTTCTGTAATTATTCATATATTTATATTTCAAACTTAAATACTGGTATTACCAGCTTATGTTTCTGCGAAAGAAAAATATTGATGTATCTTTCGGAGACCATATTGGCTCCAAAGATTATTTACAGTGTATAATATTCGAAGCGGTGATTAACTATGTGCTTAATCGTGAGTCATTATATCATCATTATCCAAAATATCCTAATCCCTACTTAGTACTTTCCTTAACTCTAAAGAGTATGATCTCTTTAAGTAGTTGTACTGGGATATCTTTATCATTTGAAAACTGAATCGCTCCCTTGCTTGTCTTATACTGTGTACTCAACTTCTGAAAATATTCTACACCTGTGGGAAATGGGTATATTCCAATATGCTTCTTATATCCAGAAAAATATATTAGTACCTTGTCTTTTTTAAATGCTGGCATGCCATAGCTAATGGTTTCTTGCATATCAGGTACTAGTTCATGTATTAGTTTCCTAATACTAGTTAGTCTTTTTTTAACATCTTGAGGGAAACTATCTATATATTTGTCTATTCGTTTGTCCATAGCATATGTTCTGATATCCTTAGTCCAATGTCAATTTGCACTACTTATCTTTTGGTTATTGGTAGTGTAAGATTTTAGAGTGTTGTTAGTTATAAAATTATTCAATTAACCTATGTCTGACAAATTTCGAACTGATGCTTTAAATCTCCTGTTCAAAACCTTAGATGTTAGTGATGTCGAGCTTGATATAAACAACTTCTATCCAACTTTAATTTCTCAGATTAGGAACTTGAAGAGATATTTAGATATCAAGGAGTTAGTAAAAGACATTGATAAAAATGATGTAACAAAGACTGTTTTTGAGAGCTTAAAGAAAATGTCTGATGACAGGTTCCCAGTATCAGATGAGCCAGGGATTGATAAAAATGGGGTTTTCATTTCTTCTATGAAGCATGGATATTTTGAATGTGCAGGAAGAAGTGCACTTGCTTCAACTATTCTCTCTGAGTTTGGTATTGAAAGCTATATTGTTGATGTCCCTGGACATTCCTTGCTAATTGCAAAATTTGATGAGAATACATATGTGTATTGTGATTTCAATCAAGACTTATACTTTATATTTCCAAAAGAAGCGATTAAGAAGATTGTTGATACTAAGACTGGAAAAATAGTTGAACTAGTTCCATTTGCTAAGGACTTCAAGCGAGATTATCTTGGACTTGGTCCGGTATACCATAATATAGTTGTACTTTTTAAACCAGAAGAGGGTGTTATTAGACAGTATCTACATAATCTCTCAGCATTTTTAGGTGGTGCAGACGAGTTTAATGCTATTGAGATTGAGAATAGGGATAAACTTAGAGCAAATGTTAGAGCATTTGAGAGTGAGTTGTGTGGAGTTCGTTCAAAAGAGTATGAGGATTACTACCAATCAACACCGATTATACTTCCAAAGATTCATGAGAGAACTGATATATTAAAGGAGAAAGTTTATAAAATGCTATCAGAGTTAGAGAAAGATGGATTTATCAGCTCGCTTTCAGAATTAATAGCAGGTGAAGAGGCAAAAGATCTAATCTATATGAATATGGCAACTAAAGAGGATAGAGTTAGATATTCAGAGTTGGTATATCAGCAGTTAAAAGAAAAAGGTGTGGTAAGAAAGAATTCTGTATATTGATCACTACCACTTATACATCTGAAGGACCTCTAATGGATATACTCTTCCTTCCTTAAATTCTTTAATCTCTTTTAATATCTGTTTAGATTGAATCTCAATCTTTCCAGCTAATACTTCATCAATATCAAACCACTTGCTCTGCTCAATCTTTGGATCTATTTCAAAATCACTCTTCTTTTTGAATGATTTAATATGAAAGATCATTCTCATATACTCTTCATCTTCTGAGCCAGTTTCTCTTTGATATATTCCAACAATTCCATCTGCCTGAGCTTGGTATCCAGTTTCCTCTAGTATCTCTCTTTCAAGTGTTTCTATGATTTTTTCACTCCAAAGTACCTTACCACCTGGAAGTTGCCATCCTGGGTATTTTGTCTTAGTACTCTTACAAAGCAGTATCTGATCCCCTTTAATCATGATTCCTCCTACATATATCATGAATCTTGCAGCTAGTCTTCCTCTGGGTATATTTTTAATCTCTCTATACTGTTCTGTATTAATATATCGCATGTTTTATTATATCAGGAAAGCTGTTCTATGATTTAAATACCTAGATGATTACTTTCTCAATATCTTCTCCATATCTTTTCCTTTTGCTAGTTCATCTACTAGTTTATCCATGTATCTAATCTTTTGCAT
>CAYQNB010000040.1:0-6296 GCA_964418805.1 uncultured Candidatus Saccharibacteria bacterium
AATCTAGCAATTGTTTCAATATAGAAGGTTAATTTGTCATTTAAGAGTCGATTTTGTTTCTGATCCATATATAAAATTATATCACACAACACAATGGCTAAAAACTCAGCGCAAACAGCAGCAATTAAAAACCTCCTTAAGAAAGGAAGTGAGCAGGGATTTCTAACACAGGAAGATATACTAAATGAACTTCCAACAATTGAGGAAGATATTGCACTGATTGACAAAGTATTTCAAAAACTTCAACAGGAAGGAATTGAAGTATTGGAGCCAGAGGAGAGTGATGCAATTACAGAAGCAGCAGAAGTATTAACACTTGAAAAGAAGATACGAATCCTTAAAACAATTCAATCAAATATCTCAAATGCAGCTGATGCAATACGATCATACCTATACGAAATTGGAAAGATTCCTCTTTTAACGGGAGAGGAAGAGGTAATTCTTGCAAAAAGAATTGAGAAGGGAGATAGAGAGGCAAGTCAGCTACTGATTACTGCAAACTTAAGACTTGTTGTTTCAATTGCCAAAAAATATGCAAAGAGTGGACTTGAACTTCTAGACCTAATTCAAGAGGGAAATATCGGACTAATGAGAGCTGTTGAGAAGTTCGACTACCACAAAGGATTCAAATTCTCTACATATGCAACATGGTGGATTAGACAGGCAATCACCAGAGCAATTGCAGACCAAGCTAGAACAATTCGTATTCCAGTTCACATGATTGAAACAATTAACAAGTTTAATAAAACAAATGCAGTACTAACAACAAAGCTTGGAAGAAAGCCAACAGATGAGGAGATAGCAACTGAGATGGATATTGAACTTGAGAAGGTTGGAGAGATTAGAAAGATCTCACAAAACCCTCAATCACTCCAAACACCAATCGGTGAAGAAAGAGATAGCCAACTTCTAGATATAATTCCAGATGAATGGTCACAGTCGCCTGATGATTTTGCAACACTTGAATATCTAAAAAATCAGATGCACGAGGTACTTGATTCACTTCAAGACAGGGAGAGAAGAGTTCTTTCACTTAGATTTGGACTAGAGGACGGTGTAACAAGAACACTTGAAGAGGTTGGAAGAGAGTTCGGAGTTACAAGAGAAAGAATTAGACAGATTGAAGCAAAAGCTCTAAAGAAACTTAAGGAAAGATCGATGCAAAAGAAGCTTCAGAACTATATTAGTGATTAATCCTCACTCTCAATTAAACTTCTAAATGTTTGCGGACTAACAGGTAGTTCTTCAACTCTTTGTGAAAAAGAGGAGATAACTGATGTCTGAAAAGTTGGATTAATATTTGTTATATATGTATTTGCATTTGGATTAACATCTACCTTGTTTGCACTAAAGTATGCGGAAAGACCAACCCACACAACTGCAACAACAAGAAGTAGTATTAATGCATCTCTAACATTTTTCATATATCAAACTATTAATTAAAATACTCAGGATCTTCTAAATGGTACACAAGAAGTTCAATTGAGAAATTCATAAGACCATTGCTCTCCACCTTATCTACAAAAGATACCTGTTTAACCTTAGGATACATAGGCATAGCCTCATATGCTTCTAAGAGTTTAATGAGGTTTGTCTTTCTTCCTGCAACCGTAACCTTTGCACTAAATGGCTTTAATACGACAGTATCTGTTGGATAATCTTCTAGATCTCCAAAGCTAATTGCTGAAAGTGTGTATCCATATTCCTTACTAATCTCATCAATATTAGACATGAGCAGACTAAAGTTTCCACCTGCAGGAAATATCATTGGAATATTTTCTAGATCTTCTTCAATATCTATATATGCATTTCCAAGTGTAGCCAAATCTTGAAGTTTCTTATCCAACAGTTCATCAGTCATCTGCTTCTGTTTAATCTCCCCACTGATTCGAGAGATAGTGGAAGCGGTTGGTCGAATTGCTCCTATGATTAAAACAACAAGTACAAGGAGTGTGAATATTGCAAAGGTGTATGTCTTAGCCTTTATTGAGCCGTTAATGATTCCCAGATATTTTAATCCTTTACTACTACTTTGCGCCATCTATAATACTGTTTGCTAACTTAAATGTAATCGCTACATCAATATCACTATTTGAAACTCCAGATTTAGAAACTGTTACATTAACATCAACATACTCAGGATTCTGTCTAAGAGAAAATTCATAGTTCTTAATAGTCTCGAAATCAGTTCCAATTAAATTAAGTGATACTCTTCCATCACTATATGCATACTTATCCAATATCAATCCATCAGGCACACTACTTAATATTGATGATACCTCAGAGGAGTTAATCTTCTGTCCTCTTTGTAGCTTATCTATATCTCCAAGTACCATCTGCAGATTCCTATACTTAATCTCTTCCTCTCGAAGATTTTGATTTGAAAGTATCTCAACCTTAACATTAATACTATCCGTTAGATCATTATTCACCCTATCCAAAAAGAATCTTGCAAAAAACACAGCTAGTACAATTAGTTCAACAGATACAAGAAGGTATCTTCCAATCTTTGTTACCCAGTTATATATACTAGTCCATGCATCATTAGGTGCACCGATTGATTCAAGCAGATTTATAGATCTTTTTTTAGATATTTTAGATGTTCTGGCCATCTGAGCAGTATATTGTTTAAGTTAGGAAAGTATAACATATGTAATACGTATTAAATATATATTGCTTGACATATACATGCGATTCATTAATAATTTTTAAAGAAAGGTTAATTTGAATAAGGCAATAATGATAAATTCAGCTCCAAATCTTGAGCAAATAAACGAGGCATATCACAATAGTTTAAAAGAATCAGAACAAAAGAAGCTTCTTGGGATAATACCTCTCGAGAAAGCTACGCCCCTATATCAACGAAAGAGGGAGGCGATTGAAGATGCCACCGAGTTTGCAGAAGGAAATGGCTTACTACCCCGAAAGCATGAAAACTTAGAAAAGGAGTTAGCTCGCAGAGGGCATCCAGAAGACTATGTTGAAAGTACAGTAAAGGAATACTTTGATCCAAATCTGTTGCAAGAGATTAATCGATCTCCAGAAAGATATCCAAAAATTAACCACCCCGTTGGCACTAGGGAGATAGAGGAGAAAAGACAGGAGTACCTAACTGGTAAGATAAAGGTTTCGGAGGGTGGAACTGAATTTGCCGCAGGAGAGAATTTAAGGAGAATTGCAGATTCAAGAGCAGTAGAATTTGCTGAGAACAATGACTTAGTTCCGACTCGTGAAGAAAACCTTGCTAGAGACTCAGGACAACGAGAAGAGGATACACATAACACATTTGTTGTTGGAACAGAAAGACTTATCTCTGAGTTAAGTAACAATCTTGGAACGGAACGCTATCCGAAAAATGCACTAGAGGCTTTGAAAAAGCAACTAACTTTGATTCAAGAAGCATTAAAACCGTTGACTGAAAACGACGAACCTGGCCAGGTTGAGCAAAACGATGAACATTTCACTTCACTTGTTATCAGCAGAATGACTGATGAGAATCCAATAAGTCAAGAAATCGGTGAGAAACTTATACAGATTAGAGCACAAGCTAAGGCATTGAAAGCCGATGAAACAGTGAAAGTTTTTGAAAAAACTCTCATGAGATTTACGAGGAAAGAAGAGAGAGTCGGATTACTCTACACAGCAATTGTCAAAAAAGAAGTGCGAGACAGAATACATGCCGAGAGGTTAATCCAACAATATGAATTAGAAGGGGAAAAGAAATTGCAAGTCGCTTTAGATTTTAAATTCCCCGTATAAGATGAATCTTGTTTTTCCTTGATATGATAGACAGCATATTGATACATGATATAATTCTTGTATTAAACCAATCAATTTGTGAAAACAGATATAAAAGAAACTCCACAAAACATATTCATAGGAGTGTCATGGCCATACGCTAATGGCAATATACACTTAGGACACCTTGCTGGACAAAATCTTGCCTGCGATGTATTTGCTAGATATCACAGACTACGGGGAAGAGATGTACTAATGGTATCTGGAAGTGATAGTCACGGAGCACCTGTAATCTTTAAAGCAGAAGAGTTAGGAATATCACCAAAAGAACTTGCCGAAAAATCACACAAGGAGATTGTTGACACATTTGAGAAATTAAATCTTGTATATGAAAACTATACAAAAACAACAACAAAGAATCATAGGGAGGTTGTACAAAATATGTTCTCAGTTTTAAATGAACTTGGATATTTAGAGATCAAAAAATCTAAACAATACTACGACCCTAAAGTTGAGAGATTTTTGCCGGACAGATATGTTAGAGGAACATGCCCAGAGTGTAGTGCAACAAATGCAAGAGGGGATGAATGCCCAGAATGTGGAAAATATCTAAATCCCGAAGATCTAATCGACCCATACAGCACACTCTCTGATGCAAAACCCGTTATGAAGCAGACAGAACACTTCTACCTCAACCTCAAATCAGTTCAGAAACCTATTGAAAAATGGGTGAAAGAGAAAGATGAAAACTGGAGAAAATGGGTTAGAGAATTCACAAGAGGATGGTTAAAACAAGGATTAGAGGCAAGATCTGTAACAAGAGATCTAAGTTTTGGAATACCCGTTCCTGTTAAAGGATGGGAAGACAGGGTCATATATGTATGGATTGAAGCACTTGTTGGATATCTTTCAGCAGCTATCGAGTGGGCAAACGACCAAAAGAACCCATCCCTTTGGGAAGAGTTCTGGAAAGATGAAAAGTGCCGCCATTATTACTTCATAGCAGGAGGAAATGTACCGTTTCACACCATAATGTGGCCAGCTGAGATAACGGCATATAATGAGAAGTATAAGAATGAGGAGTTAAGCGAGAAGTACAAACTTCCTGGAGAGAGTAGCGACAAGCCACTAAACCTTCCATTTGATGTACCAGCAAATAAGATGCTCTTTTTCAAAGGAAGAAAGATGTCAAAAGGAGATGGAACTGGGATAACAGTTGAAGATCTTCTTGAAAAATACAATCCAGATGTAATTAGATACTTCTTCATTAAATATGCACCTGAAAATCATGATAGAGAATATACTTGGAAAGACTTCATCGATGCAAATAATAATGAACTTGTCGCAAATATCGGAAACTTCATAAACCGAAGCCTAACATTCACAAATACAAAATTTGATGGGACCGTACCAGAGGGAGATCTTGCAGAAGAGGTGAAGATTGCAATAGAGAAGGCATTCAAAGAGACATCAAAATCATTAGAAAAGGCAGAATTTGTTAAGGCAATTGAGTGCATCTTAGAGCTTGGACATTTTGCAAACAAATATTTCAATGATAAAGAACCTTGGGCAACAGTTAAAACTGATATTGAACAAGCACAGCAAACAATATATAACACCCTCCAACTTGTTAATGCACTACGAATACTTCTAAAACCGTTCCTTCCACAGAGTAGTGATAAGTTAGCAGTAATGCTAAATATCAAAGATGAGTATGACCCAACAGTAGAGGTTGCTAAAAGTGGAAGAGTTTCAAAGTATGTAGATCAGTTTGAGTTTAGTAAGCTTGAGCAGGGATTGAAGCTTGGTAAGTCAGAGATTCTCTTTGAAAAACTAGAATATACAGAAGAGATGGAACAGCAAGATGGTGGGGAGGGTATTGAAGATATGGGAGAGATTGGATTTGAACAAGAACCAAAACTAAATGAGATCCCAGTCATCACAGAAGTTTTCACAGACCTAAAGATTAGTGCAAAGAGTAAAAAGGTTAGTGAGTGGATAAAGGATATAGAGAAAAGGGTAGTAGAGAAGTATGGAGAGGATAAAAAGTGGAGTGAAAGAGGAGAATTTGAAGGATATGTTGAACTTCATAGTCAATATTCAAGTGATAAGTTCGAGCCAGCACCTCAAAAACTTGTTAGATTCATACTTGAAAAGGGAAAACTTCCGAATATTAATACCTTTGTAGATATATATAATGCAGTTTCAGCACTAACAGGTGTTTCAATTGGCGCACATGATATTTCAAAACTAAAGGGGACTCCAAGAATGGTTGAGCTTGAAGAAGACACTAAGTTTGCACCAATTACAGGAGAGAGAGGTGGAGTTGCTAAAAAAGGCGAGTATGCATATACAGATGATGGTGGAATACTTTGCAGACTTGATATAAAGCAGGGTGTTAGAACAAAGGTAACAAATAAAACGAGATCAATTCTCATAATCCTCCAAGGTCATAGCTCAATTACAAAAGAAGATCTAGAAAATGCCCTAAACCTATTAAGAGAGGGGATTGAATTGATACAGGTTAGCAATTAATTAAATAAATCCCAGATTTACCC
>CAYQNB010000041.1:0-6189 GCA_964418805.1 uncultured Candidatus Saccharibacteria bacterium
CCTAAAGACGTACTTTGAAAATGAAAATAATAACACCTACTTTATTCAGGAAGATGTTTGTGGAGCAGATACGTGTCGTAAATACGCATTATCTTTAAAAGATAACGAAATGAAAAAATTAAAAGGAGAGTTTGGGCAACAGGTTACTGAACTGATTGATTCGGTTAATGAGTCAACGCTGGGTGGAACCCTTGATACCTCACTTGCTCAATTTATTGATGAAAAAGCAAGCAAAGAGGCTAATCAAAGAGTTGGGGAGAAGTTTAATGGAGAAGAAGCTAGCAAATCAGAGCTACAAAGATATCAGAGCACGATTCTAAAGAGATTAAGAGGTTCAAAAGAGGAATATTTTAGGAATGTTGCTGAATATTCTGGTCTTGAACTTAGTTACAATCAATATCTTCAACTTGAAGCAGGAGAGTTGAAAGATCATGAACTAACTACACAGTTTGCAAGGGCATCAATGACATATGAAGAGGGCCTTGTTAATCAGATTAGTTCGGAAGATATAAGGGCTGAGATGTTTGATCAGTTTAGAGAGAAGATTCGTAAGGGTTATCTATCCTTGGTTTGGCAAGTGTTCTACAAGAGCATGTGAGCTCTTCCCACACAATCAAGATTTAGCATTTTCATTTGCTAGCGCATCAATATACTTTAGGGTCTTTCATGAACTTTATGGTAGTAAGTCGAATCTGCTTAAATTTGAAGAGTCACTTTACCTATCTTTACTCACAGGAAATCCAATCAGGATATATGTTCCAGTTTGTTTAAGATATTACTATGATGAGAATGGAGACCAACAGATTCTCGACTCAATTGAAACCTTTACCTATACGGATTTAAGTGGTCGGTTGCAGATAAAATCAAAGGAGGACTTTACGCACGAACTTTTGCAAGAATTTATTCTTTCAGAAGCTTTAACCAATCTCGGTATTCCAATTGAAACAGTTTGCCCAGTTATGGATCATGAACTATTAAGACCCGAATCTATGAATAACAGAAAAAACTTCAGTAAAGTGAATAGATATCTTCAAAATATCCAGAGATATATAAATCAAATATTCCCACACCAAAATATAGATGTAGAAGGGTCGTTGAAACTGTTTGGCAATCCAAAAGAGTCGATCGAATTTAATGAAGCCACTAATCAGGTGATTAGAAATGAATTTGGTGGGATTAATATCACAAATCAGGAGTTGATGCGAGCAACAGATTCTGAATATGAGAGAAATGCAGCTGATAATTTAAGATCTGCATACTATCGTTCTCGAGAGTTTGCAAACTTATGTCGTGTATACGATCTTGGGGAAGCATATTTCCATGCAAACGCCATGGTGAGAGAACTATATTCCTCAAATATCTCTGGCGTTCTTGTCTATCTACCAGATGGAGCTGAATTTGACAGAAAAGTATATAGTCAGGCTGAAGGTATTCTTATCTTTTCTTAAAATATTTATGTATAATCCAATTATGAAAAACAAAGTTATTGAAATATTAAAAGAGAGGAATATTGAACATGAGATTGTAAATGTTCCAAAAGAGATGGAGGGAAAGCTAGACCAACTCGTTAATTTCCATAAAGTACCACTCTCAAACCTAATTAAAACACTTGTGTATAGGGCAGATGGAAGACTAATTGCTGTTCAGGCAAGAGGAGATAGTAGGATGAGTAGTTCAAGTTTGAAAAAAGCTCTTAAAATTAAGAGTCTTTCAATGGCGCAGGAGCAAGATCTTGTGGAACTTGGCATTACAATAGGTCACGTACCTATTGCTGGACTAGATATCGACTTTTTTGTAGATAAAGGGGTGTTAGAGATTGATAAGATATATTGTGGAACTGGAGTTGCTGATACAAGTGTTGGATTGAAAGGTTCTGATCTACCAAAGTTAAATGATGGAGCAGTTATAAATGTTGCTGAAATAGTGGGTGATGGGAAAAAGAGAATATTAACAGGAGACAGACCAACAGGAAAGATGCACATAGGCCACTACTTCGGCTCACTTAAAAACCGTGCTGCACTTCAAGATGAATATGAACAGTATATTGTGATTGCAAATATACATGCACTTTCTGATAACAGTGGGGATCCACAGAAGGTCAGAAGTAGTATTGAGGAACTTCTTTGTGACTATTACGCCGTTGGAATCGATTTTTCAAAAACAACTGTATATATACAAAGTGAAGTTCCAGAAACACACGAGATCTTTATGTATCTCTCAAACTTCGCAACTGTTCAACAGATTGCACATAATCCAACAATTAAAACAGAGCTTAAACAGAACGATATGGAAAGCTCAACTCCTCTTGGATTCTTCCTGTATCCCATTCACCAGGCTGCAGATATACTCTGTGTTAACGCAGATTTAGTACCTGTTGGAAAAGATCAGGCACCGATGATTGAAGATACAAGAGAGCTAGCAAGAAAGTTTAACAGTACATATAAGGTGAAGCTGCTTTCACAACCCCAAGCACTCTTTGGAGTTGAAGTTAATGTCCCTGGAACTGATGGAAATGCAAAGATGGGTAAAAGCCTTAACAACTGTATATATCTTTCAGATACGCAGGAAGAACTTAAAAAGAAAGTTATGAGTGTATATACAGATCCAAAGAGAATTAGAGCTACAGACCCAGGTACAGTTGAGGGAAATGTTGCATTTGCATATATGGATCTCTTTAACGATAACAAAGCTGAGGTTGAAGAGTTAAAGAGAAGGTATAGGGGGGGAACTGTTGGAGATGTAGAGATTAAAGAGAGGCTTTTTGAAATTATGAATGAAAAACTAACACCAATACGTGAAAGAAGGTTAGAGGCAGAAAAGATTAAAGAACAACTTCTAAAGAGTGCGCTAGATGGAAGCAAGAAGGTTAGTGGTATTGCAAGAGGTATTGCAGATTCAATGAAAGAGGCGATGATGATTAAGTTTTAGATTTTGGTGAGATAACGGCGTATTTTTGTTGTCCAAATAAGCAATCGAGAGGATTCATTCCAAATATAACTGCACCTTGTGCGCAGAAGATATCTCCATTTCGTACTGAGTGATTCTCTTCTATCTGACGTGCGTCGGCAATAGTTATATTGCAATACTGATTAATTTCTAATAATAATAATTCTACCTTTCTTTCTTCGCGATGTGATTGAAGTTCTTTGTAGAACTTAGTTGAAAATATATCCCCCTCTTGTAACGCCACATCGAAAAGCGTCTCGAGAGTTGCTTTTGTTGAGGATGCAATATTTAGTTGTACACCTGTTAAAGTGTCTTCTGTCATTAGTACATAAACTGAAGTTGGTATATAATCATATCATGTTAAGCAAAAAAGTTGGAATAGATTTAGGAACTGCAAACTCTGTTGTATTTGTGCAAGGTGAGGGCGTTGTACTTGTTGAACCAACAGTTGTTGCAATTGATGTAAACACCTTCACTGTAATTGCGGTTGGACAGGAAGCAAAAGAGATGATTGGAAAGACTCCTGACAATATTGTTGCTAAAAGACCACTTCGAAATGGTGTAATTGCAGACTCAAGAGTAACACAAGCGCTTTTGAGATACTTTCTGAACAAGGCACTTGGAAACTTCAGACTTATTAAGCCTGAAGTACTAATTAGTGTACCTGCCGGAATTACATCTGTTGAACAAAGAGCTGTTGTTAAGGCTGCACTTGGAGCTGGAGCTAGAAAGATTACACTTCTTCCAGAGCCACTTCTTGCAGCACTTGGAGCAGGACTTCCAATTAATACATCATCTGGAAATATGATTGTTAATCTTGGAGGAGGAACTGCAGAGATTGCAGTTATGTCACTTGATGGAATTGTTGAGTATAGTTCGCTTAGAGTTGCCGGAGATGCACTAAACGAGGCAATAATTGCATATATGAGAAAGAAGAGAAACATACTAATTGGAGAACAGACTGCAGAGAATATTAAGATGAAGATTGGAAGTGCAATTAAGGTTGAGAAGCCAAAGAGTATGGAGGTACGAGGAAGAGATTTCGGTGGAGGAATGCCAACATCAATTGTTGTTGATTCAAATGAGGTGGCAGATGCACTCAAACAACCACTAGGAAAGATCATTATGGCAATTAAAAGCGTACTTGAGAAAACACCACCAGAACTATCGGCTGATATTATTGACCGTGGTATGGTTATGAGTGGTGGGACCTCAAATCTAAGAAATCTAGACAAGCTCTTCTCTAGAGCAACTGGTGTTCCTGCCCATGTAGCTGATGAGGCTATGTACTGTGTTGCAAAGGGAACTGGACTTGCACTTGAGATGCTTGCAAGTGGTAGCAGAACGTTTTCAAAAACTATTATTACTCAATAATTAGTGATACAATTTTCAAAATATTAAGGTATATATGTTTACATTCTTTAGAAAAAATAAAAAAGAGGTTACACTTTCAGAAATTTCAACAATGCTTGATCTTAAACTTCCCATTGCACTTGTATTCACACCAACAAATCTAGAAAGTGAGAAGAAGAAATTTTTTGAATCTGATTCATACAATCCTGTATTTGAGTATAAACTGGTTAAAAATGATAACTATGCAAAGCTATCCAAGCTCGCTAGTGTGAGCAAAGTTGTTGATGTTGATCCAAGAATATCTGACTTCTACCTTTCTTTGATAGATGATAAGGCACAGGCAAATGATCTAATGCATGCAGTTGGAAATAATGAGAACCTAACAGAACTTTCAAATAAGAGATTTAGAAGGCCAAGTGATAAGCTTTTTCGAAATGCAACTAGAATTGGTAGGGGAAGGGTAAAAAAGTATAAACTTCTCGATAGCCAGAAGGTATTTGATTCTGAACTTCTAGATTACGAAAGGATTAAATCTGCAATGGAGATAACGCTTTCTGAGATTGGACTAACAGGTTGGAGTGTAGAGAAGTCTCAAAAGATCATGAAAAACGGTGTTAAAGTTGGAATTAAGAGAAAAGAGATTAGAATGGATCCAAATATTAAGAAGCGATCTCTTAATCTTCGAAAAACAATAGTTCATGAGATTGGAACACATGTACTTCGTGCTCACAACGGATTAAAGACTGGAATCGATGCACTTGGAAAACCAAATCTAGTTGGGTATCAAGATATTGAGGAAGGTTTGGCTATGTATAACGAGGAGAAGATGGGAGTATTGGATTTTGTTCAGTTTAGAAAGAGAGCACTGCTTTCATGGGCGATATTTGTAGGGGAGGAGATGAGTTTCAGACACCTATACAACTCACTTCTAATGGTTGTACCAAAGTTGGGTGCATTTGATATCGCATACAGGGTTAAGAGAGGTTTGCATGACACTGCACAGCCTGGAATATATGGAAAGGACATTGTGTACTTCAGAGGTTTTAGGATTGTTAGAAAGAGACTAGAGAGCGATATGTCTTTGTATAATAAACTGTATGCTGGAAAGATTGGGTTTAAACAGATCTCATGGGTAGATGATGGACTAATACCAAAGGCTGAGATTGTACTTGATCCAAATCTATTTGAGAGGGCATTCAAAAAAGCGGGTATTTAAAAAGCCTCAACTATCTCCTTTGCAATATTAAGGGTAGATCCTTCAATCTTTGTTTCAAATGCATGGAATCCTGGATTAAGACTAATCTCTTGTAGCATTGGTTTGCCATCTTTCATCATCATATCAACTGCGATGAAGTTTGCGTTAAATAGTTTGGCAACTTTTTCTCCAAACTCTCTAATTTCGTTTTCCTTTTGGATATCGATTAGGTTGTATTCTCCCCTTAGAACGGTCATGAATCCCTCTGTTGCTTTTCTGCTAAATCCTGCAATCATTACACCATTTTTTACAAATGTTCTTATATCTTCACCACCTTCTATGAACTCTTGAACGATATAGTCCTTTAGATCTTTGTCCTTAAGATTTTCCTGTTTGAAGTCCTCGACACTATCAACCTTATATACATTCTTTTTAATTTTCTCTTTACCATCAATCATTCTTAACTCATTTGCACCGGTGTAATCTTTAACGATTATTGGATAGTTGATGGGGATATCTGATGTTTCATATTCCCCGGAAAGCTTGTAGTGGGTGTTAATTGATTCAATGCCATTTTGTGAACAGAGTGCTCCTATATATATTTTATCGTAGTATGCAATCGTTTTAATTGCATCTGCATTCTGAACCTTTATCTGGAACTCTGGGTTGTTTATATTATGTTGATCGATATAGTC
>CAYQNB010000042.1:0-6034 GCA_964418805.1 uncultured Candidatus Saccharibacteria bacterium
GTTCATTGATGACATACTAAAACACTTTTCAAGACTTCAGGATGAGGATGTTTCCCCTGCTCAATATCTTGAATATGCAAAATCTCTTCCAAAGGACGGTGATGTACAAAAAGAGGAGTATGAAGAGACTTTAGAGTTGGCAGAAACATATGAGGTATATACAAAGATGAAGATTGAGGCTTCTAGATTCGATTTTGGTGATTTAATAATAACGACACTGCAACTTTTCAGAAAGAAGCCAAACATACTTAAGAAATATCGTGATATGTATAGGTATGTGCTTGTTGATGAGTTCCAAGATACAAACCATACGCAAAATGTTCTTGTTAATATGATTGTACTGGGAAGTGAACCAGAAAGAGCAGATGAAAAGGCTAGAATGAGTGCAAATGTAACTGTTGTTGGAGATGATGATCAGGCAATCTACAAATTTAGAGGTGCTGCGATCTCAAATATCTTAGACTTTAAGAAACTATACCCAAATGCAAAGAGTGTTGTATTAAATGAGAACTATAGATCAAGGCAGGAGATACTAGATAGTGCATATCAACTAATTGAGAATAATAATCCATATAGACTTGAGGTTACAGAAGGCGTTAATAAAAAGCTTGTTGCAAAGGGAGAGTTTGAGAGAACAAAAGACCCTGCTGTTGAGCTTGTACTAACACAAAACAGTGATCTAGAGGTGGAAGGTGCTGTTGAAAAGATTAAGGAGTTTGCTAAAAAGGGGCACTCATACTCTGACATTGCGATATTAACTAGAGCTCACAGTCATAGTGAGGATTTTGTAAGAGGATTGAAGTATGCAGGAATTCCTTTTAAGTTTGGTGGTGTTAGAGGGTTGTACAGTCGCCCTGAGATTATGTACCTAATATCATATCTAAAGGTTCTTGCTGATCATTTTGATGCACAGAGTATGTTTAATCTTCTAAGTATGCCTGAGTTTGCACTCTCAGACCGTGAAGTTGTTGAGATTGTTGCAATTGCAAGAAGGAATAGGTTAACAGTGCTGGAAGCAATTGAGGGGATTGTTAAGGTGAAGGCTGGAGATACTGATGGAGAGGTTGTGGAGGTTAAGAGTCATAGGATATCAACAAAGGGTGTTAATGGACTCATTAAGTTGATTGATTGTATAACAAAGGGACTTGAGAAGGTCCGCGAGGGACGAAATGTTGGAGATATTCTCTTTAAGTTCTTTGATGAGAGTGGGTACAAGGATAGGGTGCTTATTGATGAGAGTTTAGAAAATGCAATTGCTGTTGAAAATATTAAGAAGTATTTTGAGATAATAAAGGGATACGAGGCTTCGAATGACTCAACACTTCATGAGTATCTAGAATTTCTAAAGTATAGTATTGAGGTTGGCGACAATCCAAGTTCAGACCAGAGTATGTATGTTGAATATGATGGGGTTAATATCCTAACAGTACATTCTGCAAAGGGTTTGGAGTTTCCTGTTGTATTTCTTGTAAATCTTGTCTCTGAGAGATTCCCAAGCAGAAATATGAAAGAGACTCTTCCAATACCTGATGCTCTAATTAAAGAGTTCATACCTTCTGAGGTTGATGAACATATCTCTGAGGAAAGAAGGCTCTTCTATGTAGCTGCAACAAGAGCAAAAGAGAGGTTGTTTTTAACAGCTTCCACCTTTTACGGGGACGCAAAAAGAGCAAAGAGAGCAAGTATCTTTTTAAATGAGATAACGGGAAGAGATGTGAGTGAGCAACTAAAAGAGCTTAAAAATATTGATGATCAGGTTGCTAGATTTGCATATTCTAAAGTTGTGGACGCTGACATTATTGACTTCAAACGACTTGGTATTAAGGTTGAGAATGAATTTAGTTTTTCACAACTATCAACCTTTGAGCAGTGCAGGAGGCAGTATAAGTATAGGCATGTGTTGAAACTTCCGTCAGAGCCAAGTCCAGCACTCTCATTTGGTACAACAGTGCACGGTGTTCTTAAAACATTCTATGAAAAACTAATAGCAAGCAAGAGTGATATTGAGATTGAGATACCAAAGATTGCAGATCTAGAAAAGCTGTACAAAAGCTACTGGAGAAGTGATGGGTATGCAACAAAAAAGGCAGAAGAGCTCCGATATCTTGATGGGATTAGTAAGCTAAAGAAATTTCTTAAGGCGAACTTTTCTGTGTCTGAGAAGCCTTTGGAGTTAGAAAAGCCATTTAGATTTACAATTGACGATATTGTAATTAAGGGAACAATAGATAGGATTGATGAGATAGAAATGAAAGATGGAAAGAGTGTTGTTGAGATTATTGATTATAAAACAGGAAAAGCTAAGACTAAAAAGGAGTTGGATAAGAGTCAATGGCAACTAACCCTATACGCGATGGCGCTTGAAGCAACAACAGATTATGTTGTTGGAAAGCTAGCATATGTATATATTGAGCATGGTTCGAAGGTGGAGGTTGAGTTTGATAGGTCTAAGATTACATCCGTTGAAAATAAGGTTAAAGGGATTGTCGAAAAGATAAGGGCAGGGGACTTTACGCCAGAAAAAGGGCATGAGTGTATGTACTGTGATTATAAAAATGTTTGTGAAGATGTTATTATATAGTATAATTTGCTGTATTAATTACAATTATTTATATGTTAGAAAGCTTAGTTGGAAAAATTAGTTCACTTCTTGCAGCTCCTGTGCACGCTGATGCACTTGGAAATATCATATCTACTGAAGTTACAGCTGTAAGCCAAGCAAGTGATCTTGCAGGGCTTGTTAACGCTCTTGTGATGCTATCTGTACCTCTTGGTGTGCTAGCAGCATTGCTTCTTCTTTCATATGCAGGTTTTCAAATGATTACAAGTCAGGGAAATCCAGAGAAGTTGAACGAGGCAAGAGAGGTTGTTACAAATGCTGTTATCGGTTTTGCACTTATTGCTCTTTCTGTTGCAATTTTGCTACTTATCAGGAATACTTTAAATATACCTGGAATTAATCCATAAAAATGAAAATATTAGATAGTATAAAATCAAAATCTGGTCTCTTTATGATTCAGTGGTTTGGAGTTTCAAATCCATGGGGGAACAGTGCATTCGAAACAGTTGGTGGAACAGTACAAAAGGCAACTTATGTAATTAACTTTGCTATTGCCTTTGGAGCATTTATGGCTGTTGCATATCTTGTTTTTGGTGGAATTATGATGATTACATCGGGAGGGGACTCGGATAAGTTTGAAAGTGGTAGTAATGCAGTTACAAATTCAATAATCGGTCTTGTCATTATCTTTCTTGCTGGAACAATAGTTAGGTTTCTAGTTGGAGAGCTATTGAGCTAGGTATTGAAATTTATATATATTGCACTTATTATGTAGGTGTAATATAATTTACAAACCTATAAAATAATTTTAGATTTACGAAAATGAACAAAGTTTCAAAAGCATTGGGTAAAGTAGGAGCAGTAGTAAGTTCTGCATATTCATCTCTTTTCTTAGTTTCAGCAGTTGCAGCACAGAGTGCATCACAGTTTCTTGGTGGAATTGATACAGCCGGAACAAGTGGTGGATTAATTGGATTCTTGCAAAGTGCCCTAAACCTTGTAATCTCACTTGCAGCTCTAATTGCAGTTGCATTCTTGGTATACAGCGGTATTCAATATATTGTTGCATCAGGTGATGAGGGTAAGGTAGAGAAGGCAACAAAGGGTATTACATACGCTATTGTTGGTCTTGTTATCTGTTTCATCTCAATCTTGATCGTTAACTTCGTACTTGAGAATTTGCTCAAGGTTAGCTAATTCGAATTTTAAGGGCAGGGATCCAATCCCTGCCTTTTTTGCTTTTATAAAGTATGTCTGAAATAAGTGTGCTAAATCTCACAAACTACCCCGATTTAATATCCATGATATGGGGAACTCTCAACCTAGTTATCGCAATATCTGCTCTTCTTGCAGTTGCTATGCTTGTGAAAGCTGGTATTGAATATATCATCTCAGCGGGGGATGCTTCTAAGGCAGAGAAAGCACAGAAATCAATTGTATATGTTCTAATCGGTTTAATCTTTGTATTTGTATCTCCTCTTGTCATTAGATTTGTATTAGAAAGAATGTTATTATTACAATCATGAGAAAGAATACATTAAAAGCTATATATACATTGCCAGTACTGCTTTCACCATCAATAGTTTTTGCACAAGATGCACCACCTCAACTAAGTCAGATTGGTGGGATATTAGATAATGTGTTTGGACTTATTCTTCCAATTGGAGGTCTTCTTGCAGTTGCAATGATTGTAATGGGTGGATATATGTGGATTATGGCAGCAGGAGATCCACAAAAGCTCAAAGCAGCACAGGGAACATTAACATGGGCTATCATCGGTCTAGTATTTCTTTTCATCTTCAGAATGATTCTTGTTATGGTATTTGATTTCTTAGGGAGTTAAGATTTTTCATATTTCAAAATGAATGATGAGCAAAATGGAAAGAACGGAGTATTTAAACCTGCTACACACTTTCATAGTCAGCTGAATGCGCTTAAAGGTTTGAAGATGATTGTTAAGAATGAGAGAAACTTCAGAATACATCTTCTTGCAACTTTATGTGTTGTAGTTGTCGGTTTCTTTCTTAAATTCTCATACCCAGATTGGATTGCAATATCACTTCTAATTGGTCTTGTACTAATCTCAGAAGCATTTAACAGTGTGGTTGAAGCACTTGCCGATACAATTTCACAGGAGTATAGGGTGAATATTAAATATGCAAAAGATGTTAGTGCTGGTGCAGTTTTAATTAGTGCACTTGTCTCTGTAGTTGCTGGAACAATCATCATATCTCCATACATCCTTCGTTTGCTACAATCATACCTCTCTTAACTGTATAATCTTAATATGGGTAAACTGCTTTTAAAATTGAAACCTGTCTTTCATGTACTTTTGATTCTATCAATCTTCTCAACTTTCCTTGCATCACCGATATTTTCTGATGATATCTCAGACCTTGAGAGTGATGTTGAAAAGAAAAGTGAGCAGGTGGAGGAGACTGAAAGTACAATTGAGAATGTTAAAAAGGAGATTGAGAATATTAGAAAAAGTACTGGAACTTTGTCTGAAAAGATTGAGCTTATGAACAAGGAGATAGATAAGATTGATGAGTATATAGATAGTGCAAAGAAAAAGATATCAGCAAAAGAGAAAGATCTAGAGAAGAAAGAGGATATTCTTCTTGGAAAACAGCGTGAACTTGATGCAATCAATATGAGTTTGTACAAGAGATCTAGAGTCTCATTTGTTGATTTCCTGCTTTCAAGAGAGAGTGGGGATAGTCTTCTTAGGTCCATGATATTTAAACAATATACAGTTCTAAATACACTTGAGAATCTAAAGGTGTTAAATCAGGAATATGCAGAGATTAAGCAGGAGAAAGTGGAAATTGAGAAAGAGAAAAAGGAATTGGATGGGCAGAGAAAGGAACTAAATAATCTTAAGAAAGAGGTTGAAGAGGAACTTGCAGCATACAACTCACAGATATATAGCAAGAGTAGTTTAGTCGCTAGCTTAGGAAATCAGGTTAAGCTTCTAAAAGATGAGATCTCAGAGCTACAAGCTGCAATATTGGTTGCAAAATCAGGTGGCGCATATATTAGTGCGGGTGATGTTCCATCCGGTGGAAGCGGTGGTGTTGCTGACTTTAATAGTAATGCCCCTAGTGGTTCGTTTGGAATATTTTCTCTTGGTGCATTTACACACAGAAATGGTATGAGTCAGTGGGGAGCGTGGGCAAGAGCTGATATCGGTGGGCAAACGTATAGTCAGATTCTTAAAGCATACTACCCATCTCAATCGCTTCGAACAGATGGGAAGGTAAAAATCAGTGGAAATACAGAAAACATAATGACAAATATTAAAACGGATACATATGGAACTTTGAACTTTGAAGATGACTACCTTCTTCGACTTGGTGAGATGCCTGAATCATGGCCAATGGAAGCACTAAAGGCACAGGCTATCTCTGCAAGAACCTATGCTGTGTACAGAACAAGAAATGGAAGGGATGAGATATGTGTAACTCAATCTTG
>CAYQNB010000043.1:0-6007 GCA_964418805.1 uncultured Candidatus Saccharibacteria bacterium
GGTTTTCTCTTGCAAAATCTAGTGTAAAGTATTCTTGTCCTTGAGGTAGATCATGTTGATTAATTAAATTCCCAGCTTGTAATCCTCTCCTTATAAACCTTACAGGGGTGTGGTCATCTATGTTAGTGAGTGTGTCTAATACTCTATTTAAGATATCATCTAGATGTCTATTTTCTGGCTCAGAGGTTAACATTCTGTCGCCAGCCCGTTGGACATTCACATCGGTAATCATCTCATTCTCACCATAATTTCTACCTCTAAAGGCTCTTAGAAGATGTAAATCTTCTCTGGAAACTCGAACTTCACCTAGTTGTGGTAGATTGGATTGCATAACTAGTGCTGAGAGTCGAATGTTGTTTGGAAGTGTATTTAGAGAAACATGTTCCTGAAGTATGAATGGATTTCTCAATGTGTTTATATTTCTCGCGTTTCCATCTCTATCTGTTGAGGAAAGTGCTTCTCTTTCAATCTCTCTCATCCTTATGAAATTGTCAGCTTCCTGTTGAGTTAGATTGTGGGCGTTAACAGCTTCCTGTAGTCTAGCCCTTTCAAACGAGATTAATCGTGTCCAATCTTCGTAACTTCTTCTTGTTGCTAATATCTCGTCCGGAATATCAGTTAAATCATCCGCTTCTGTATTCTGACTATCTCGAAGTGCAGCTGACAGTGGTGCAATATCCTGTCTGAGTTTCTGATACTGTACCTCGTCTCTTAGTCTTTCTAAAGCATCTCTTTGGTTTCTCCTGATTTCCAATGCACGTGTAGCTCTATCTAAGTGTAGCCCAGTTCTTCCAATCTCTATTGCAGCCCCTGAAGCATCTCTGGGTGTTCTAAACTCTAAGGCTCTGGCAGATGGATTTTCAGCCGTCCCGAATTGTTCTCTTAATTCTCTAACTTGATCATTTCCAAAACCTCCTCTTCGATTGTTTATGTATCCTCTTACTCTGTCTACTATGCCATTTAGTATCCCAGCTTCTTGTGGGTTAAATCTTCCTGAAATTTCAGTCCCAGTTGCAAGTGATGCAAGTCGATTTTCAACTCTTCCAATGTATTCTCTAACGTTGTCTAAATCATTTCGAACAACCTGTCTTGATCTTCTCTGTTCTGCTTGAGTAGCTGCGGGGGTAGGCTCTGGATTTGCGGGTTGTGTTGGAGGCGTTTCTGCTGCTGGTAGTTGGGCTGTTGCATCAACGTTGCCTGGCTCAGCTGCCGCAGGTGGTTGTGCTGCTCCCTCAACTGGTGCGCCTGCTGCTGTATTTGGATTTTCTGACATTTTTTATATCTAATTACTTTAATATGTACTCAATATAATAAATTTACGCACTTATTAATCGCCTGTCAATAGTTTTAACCCTATAAACATGGATATTTAATGTGATAGAATATTAATGTGAAAAATATATTGAAATATAGGAAATATTGGGGATATATATTATTAGGAATAATAATACTTTTTGTAATATTAGGTAATTTACTTGGCAGTAACAGCCTAATTTCTCACGATAACTATTCAACTGAGCTTAACCCCCTACTATCTATTAAAAGATATCTGTTTTCACCTGCACTCAGGGATTATAGAGGATTAACAATTGCATCAGATGGAGAAGCTGCTGATATTGTAACTGCATTTCTAGCGTTTGTCATAAAGGGAATCGGACTTAACTTTAGAGTAATATACTACTTCATTGCACTATTTGTTGGATCCTTTTCAATTGGACTTCTTTCAAAAAGAATATATGAGATACTTTTTTCTAAAAAGGATAGATCTCAACTGATATTCTTTATAGCAGGGTTAATATATATAACAACGCTTTGGACTGTGTGGATATACTATCAAAATATATTCCCATACATTGTTAACTTCGGATTCCTTCCACTCTTTCTACTTATCTCTACAAACTATGTCATAAAGGGTGGGAAGTATAAGGTTTTGGCAATATTTATCGCATCCCTTTTACTCACACCTGCATTTACCATCCCTACCCTATTTATTGTAGACATTCTTTTTATATTAATCTTTCTTTTAACAATTGCGTGGATATTGAAAGGCAAAGGTAATAATGGATTGGGATATCTAAAACGAATTGTAATTACAACTTCCCTCTTTATAATAACCCAGCTCTTCTGGTTACTTCCTGCAATCTTCTACTTCATATCGACTGCAGACTCTGTAACCAGCTCATATATTAACCAAACGATTACATCAAGTGTTATAGATCTTGAAAGAGGGATGCAAACATTTCCAAATACACTTCGTTTCTATACAAGGGTATTAACGGATAGTACAAATAGTGGAGCTCTTTTTAAACTCTCAAACATATATCTTGAAAATGATTTCTTCAAAGCATTCAGTATATACCCAACCATACTTGCCTTCCTTGGAGCTACATACCTGCTTTTTAAGAAGAAATTTAAATTACTCCCAATTGTATTAATATCATTTCTCGTGATCTCAATAATCAATATTGATAATGCACCGTTTGCTGGAATATATCTTTGGCTCTCAGAGAATGTCTCATACTTCAAACAGATCTTTAGATGGCCATCATCAAAGCTATTCAATATCCTTCTGATTAATATTGCAATATTTGCACCATTCGGAATACTTTTAATGATAGAGATATTTGAGAGTATATTTAGATCAAAATATATTCAGAAGTTCCTATACATCTGTGCAGTACTATTTGTAATTGTAACCCAACTCTCATACTCCAAATTTCTCTTTAACGACAATCTTTTTTCAGAAGTTTCAAAGGTTTCAGTACCACAAGAATACTATGACCTTGGAAAATATTTAGAACAGACTGATCCAATAGGACGTATATACTACGCACCACCATCAAACAACAACTACTTTAGAGAGTATGAATGGGGCTTCTATGGCTCACAGTTCATCTCATATATTCTTCCAAATCCAGTCTTGGATATCTCACACACAGTTGGTTCTAGTGTTGGTGAGAATGCACTGCTAGACCTTTCTAATGCATTTAGATCAAATGATCTAAGATATTTTGACAGTCTGCTTGCACAATATGATGTCGGATATATGTTAGTTGACAGAAGCACTGTGAAGAAAGGTTTCTCATTTGAAGTGGATCTGGATAACCATACAATGCTTTGGGAGGGCAAAGAGTTAGTGTGGTCAAGTGACAATTTAGAATTATATCGTGTGGAAACTCCAATCGCAAAATATGCTGATTTAGGCTCCCTCAATATCCTGGATATCCAGCTTACAAGCTTAGAAAATATCGATGGTGTTATCATTGGTGAGTTCACACAAACGTCAGAAGATATGCAATATGAGATGAGGATTGCTAGTGAGCAACTATCAAAATATCCAATCAGTCTGAAAGTTGAAGATAACTATATCTATGTTAGACCGATATACCCAAGTATCACATCTTCAGAAAGTACCTCCTCTCCATATATGAGAGCAAGAGTTGATCCAAATACTGATCGAATCGAGACACAGGGAGTTAGATATGATATTGAAGATCTTGCTAAGGGAATCAATCTTGATATCCCATACAGCAAGAATATTAAGATATATGAAACAGTCAACTCTGTTAGAAGGAATTTGGATCTAAGCATAAACAATTCTGATGTGAATGAAAGTATATATCTTGAAAAAGGAGAACAATATCAAGTTGAGATACCAATACTTAACAGCTCACAGCTCTTCACATTCAGTTCGAATGATATAGATTCAGATATCTGGGATGAGAAAGTGGAAGAGACAAAGAGTCATGAGATATCATACACAAGTGATATTGGAGTGAGACAAAGTGTGGTGCAAGGATATATTGAATCAAATACAGAGCTCTTTCCAACATCTCCAAATTCAACATACATTATACATTTCGAGGGTGAAAACATCTCTAATATCCCTGCAAATATATGTATATACTACGATATTGATCAATGCTGGCACAGAGAGATTTTGAAAGAAGAGGTGGAGAGTAATGGATTGAGTAGATTTGTATCAAGTGAAAAGGCTGGAAAGAAACTACATGCATCATTTAATACCAGAAGCTATACTAGTGAAAGTATCAACACCCTCTCCTCCCTAACAATCTTTAAAACACCTCAGGTTTGGAATGAGGTTAAATATATATCAGATGAGTTAAGTTCGTATGATGTTAAAGAGATCCCATCAATCTCTAAATCACTCCCACTTAACATCTACAAATTAAAAGAAAGTACTGCCAATACTATCTTCACGCTCCCCCACTCTTCTTCCACAGGCTGGATACTTTTAACAAAAGATGATGGTGTATATGCAATATCAGAGGGTGCAATGACAGTTGATGGGTGGAAACAGGGATGGAAACTTGAAAATGGATATGAAAGTATAACAGCAATATTCTGGCCAAACATACTAGGTTATATTGGATATACAATGTTAATATCAACAGCTGTAATAATAGTTTTGAAATTGAAAAAAGATGGAAAAAAGTAAACCTAAGGCATCTGTTGTAATGCCAGTTCACAATGGGCAAAAGTATATTCAAGAAGCTCTAGAGAGCATTCTTGCACAGAGATACCCAAACCTTGAGATCATTGTAGTAGATGATGCGAGTACAGACGAAACTGGCAATATTGTTAAGATGATCACACAAAAAGATAACCGTGTTAGATATCTAAAGATTGATAAGAAGGATAATCTTGGACAGGTAATAAACGAAGGAATAAAGATTTCAAGTGGAAAATATATAGTTAGAATGGATAGTGATGATCTAATGATTGAAGGGAGAATTGAAAAGCAGATTGAATTTCTTGAGAATAACCCAGACCATGTACTAGTTGGAGGACAGCTCATATTGATAGATCAAGATTCAAAAGAGATATCAAAAAGAAGATATCCACTAGATGATTCTAGACTTAGAAAGAATCTCTTTCTCTTCCAACCATTTGCACACCCTGCAATTACAATCAGAAAAGAAGCACTTGAAACAATCCAACTATACCCAACAGATATCTCTAAAGTTGAAGATCTAAAACTGATGTTTCTTCTTTCAAAGATTGGAAAGTTTGCAAACCTAGATATAGATGTTCTTAAGTATAGAGTTACATACAATACACAATCTCAATCAAGTACAATTGATCATTTTAGGAGAACAGAGGATGTCAGAAGATGGGCAATTAGGGAACTAAACATAGTTCCATCATTCAGAGAAAAAATATTCTGGAATATTGAAATGATACTTGTATATATTCTTTCAATACTTCCAAACTACATTTCAGTTAAAGTTTTTGAGATAGGTAGAAGGATATTGAAATAGGTCTTTCGTTCTTAAGAACTCATCAGTACAACAATTTTTTAGTTGTAGAGACCAAGCGTGTGGTAATATAAAACCTCCTTTCGGGAGCGCTTGATCTTTGGAGAATTGGTTATCGGGAGCAGTTGCCCAGAAAATCGTAACAAACCACAAAGGGTTTACCGTTAACAGGGCTAAGTTCATTCCCAGTGCTAAATGGTTGGCGCTTAATTGCTGCATCGGGATCTGCACAGTGACCATAATCGTAACTGTACGGACCTTGAGCGTAAGCTCCTCCAATAATAACCCACACGCGGGTCTCACTATCCCACGTGGTGGTGAAATACTCACTCCACTGCCCAGGTTGCATCCTTTGGGGGACGCAGTCTCCTTGGACTGGAGCAAGGTTGCTGACCGCAGTCGGATTAGCCTGTGGGGCCATCACTACGGGTGACTGGATTAACCAGCCATTACTCGCTAATTTTTCAGCAAGCAATTGTGTTTGCCAGCATGTAAAACACACTAGCAATAGCGCCAACAAAATGATTAGCCATATAATCCAGCTTGGCAATCTGTTGGGTGTGTGTACTACATCTTCTTGGTACTGGTTAGTCATTGTATAGCTCCTTTTTGAATGTTTTATCCAGATTTAATCTGGTCCAACTAAATACTCAATATTTTATTTTTTAAGTACTAAGTAGGACCAGATATATATTTCTGAATTTTTTTTATATACCACACGCTTATTA
>CAYQNB010000044.1:0-5258 GCA_964418805.1 uncultured Candidatus Saccharibacteria bacterium
TCCTCATCCTCATCCTCATCCTCATCCTCATCCTCATCCTCATCCTCATCCTCATTATCTAACTCTTCTATCATATCTTTATACAACTCGACGGTCTCTTTTATGCCTGCTGCTCCATCTTTATCACCACTTTCTTTCAACTGCTCTCGCAATTCTTTAAGCATCTCTATTTTCAATTTAAGCTCATTCTTTAATCTTTTTCTCTCAGGGTTGTCATCTGAATCATCGTCAATCTCACTTTCATCTTCCTCTAGTTCAATCTCCAAAGCTTCGAGCTCATCTTCAAACTCTTCCTTTAAATCATCATCAAGCGTATCAAAATCTATACTGTTGAGTTCTTCTAATCTTTCTTCAACAAGTTCTAATGCAAAAGCACTCTTAGCATCATTTCCAATTCTCAATGCTTTTTGAACTGATTCAATTGCTTTATCAAGTGAGTACAGTCTATCCCCAGGAGCTGATGCATCAACTGCCTTAGCACCATATGCAAGAAGGAATAGTGGGAGTCCAATTGAAAGAAGTATTGTTAAAAACCTTCTATATACTGCATATTTATCTTCCATAATCATTTTAGAATAATCTTAGATATGAATATATAATCACTAGGGGTATGAGATGTCAATGGGATAATAAAATAATGTGTCATATGTGTAATATTGGTCGGGATGACTCGACTTGAACGAGCGACCTCTTGCACCCCATGCAAGCGTTCTAGCCATCTGAACTACACCCCGAAATCTTTCATCCCTTTCAGATGTCCTCTAAAGCCAATTATACTCCAAATTTTAAATTCTAATCACTAACACTGATATTAGAATAACGGTATAGCGAAATGACAGTAGGAAATATCAATACCCCTCCATAGCAATATAAAACAGGCATTAGTAGATAAAGCAATAAGAAATAAATAGTCCAAGTGATAGTAAATTTCCTTTTAAGTTTTAATATTACAGCTTGATCTTTAGTATGATCATAGATTCTGCGATAAACAAGATTTGCACCGATTAGATAAATTGAAAAATAAAATAACACCTGGAAACCGTAATAAACTCCTTCTTGTAATAGACTGAGTTCGCTATATACACTTGTGACACTGAAGTAGATAGTTAAGATAAATATCACTCCAAACATTAACAAGGAATATAACAACATCAATCCAATAAGATTGCTCAATTTCTTATCTCCTATTGGAGTTCTAAACCTGTCTATAACGCTCATAGCTTAATCTTCAATATAACTTGATTTGGGCTTGTACTTGCGGAGAGCTTAAAGTCCTTACTCGCACCATCAAATGTATACTTGCTTCCATCTCCATCACCTTCCCAAATCATTGTAATGCCACCTGGCATATCAAGAGCTGATGGTTGCTTTGCAATTGTATCAGCTGCACTTATGAAGCGAAGTATTAGGTCACCATCACCATCATATCCTGCTGTTGCATTTGGTATTGGCTTGCTTGTACTACCACTTACATTCCACACAACTGTTAATATTCCACCTGATGCACTGTATGTATATGATGAGACCTTTGCTCCATCTGATTTTGTACCACCAGATATTGTTTGTGCTGTTTTAGAATATGCTGTAGCTCCAAGATCTACCGTTACATCACTCTTCCCAGAATATTTAACTTCAACAACTACATTCCAAAGACCTGTTGAAACACCTGTTGTATATATATAGAAAGGAGTCGAAGCACTAACACCGATATCGTACAATTCTTCTGTTTGATCACTACTTACATTGTGGTACAGAACGGATATTCCATCCTTATCAATCTTTCTTGAATCTTGATATGGTATTCCTGCACTGTCTGTTGTAGTACCATTTAGATCAATTCTAATTGAACCAAGTGATGATACATATCTAGCTGTTACATTTGGTTCATCTGTTGCACCACTTTTTCCCTCCATTACAAATGTGAACTTATGATATCCACTCTCCTGACTATCCAATATCTCTTTTAATGTATATCTTGCTTCATTACTACTCTGCCCAACACTTTGATTTGTTTCTGAGTATAGTGAGAAATCAACTGTATCATCATCTTCACTTGTATCTTCATCTGTATCATCTTCAACTATCACCTCTTCATCTACATCTTCCTCATCTGCATCTTCATCTAGATCATCAATCACATTATTTGCATTGTCCTGCTCAACTGGCTTGTTTGCTGTGACCATCTTGTATACTCCAAATATCAGCCCCCCAAGAATCAGGAGAGTTAAGAGTATAACTAAGAGTGGAGATTTCTTCTTTTCTGAAGAGATTTCATTTGGCATTGGCTGCATATACTTTATATACAAAATTTACCTTAAAAAAGTATATCACTTTTGCGATATCACAACTACCTACAAATATGCTACGATATCAATATGCCCAAAGACATTACAATTAAAGACACACAACTAGAGGATAAAAAGGTCGAGAAATTTGATGAAAAAGTAGTTGAAAAGGCAGATGCGCAAGTAAAAGAGAATACTGAGAATATCAATAAAGCAGACAAACCTCTTAAGAAAGACTCAAAGATTAAGAACTGGATTTCAAATCTAAAACCATGGCAGAAGATCCTCTTCTTTTCAATTCTTGGAGCACTAATACTTGGAACTTTGGTTTTTCTTGTATTCCTTTTTGTAATTAGAGCAAATAACTCTCCAACAAGTATATTAGAGATTGAAGGAACATATGTTGAAAGTTCAATCTCACCGCAAACAGTACTCTCAAAGTTTAGTATAGTTTCAGATACACTTTCTAAACCATCTGTACCAAGAACTGAAGTTAGCCCATTAAATGGAGAACTCTTCACAAAAGATGAGATGGCAAAGCTTCTAAAAAGAAGACCAGTTGCAGTCATGGTCAACAACCATGTAGAAGGCAGACCACAATCAAACCTAACAAGTGCAGATATTGTATTTGAGGCAGTTGTTGAAAGTGGAATAACAAGATATATGCCTATATATTGGAGCAAGATGCCAAATGAGGTTGGACCTATTAGAAGTGCAAGACAATACTATCTCGAATGGCTAAGTGAATTCGATCCAATCTATATCCATGATGGATGTGCAATGACAACCGATGTTAGAACTAATGCATGTGGAAATATATACATATATGGGATTAAAGATTTCACAACATATGGAGCGTATAGGACAACGGATAGAGTTGCACCTCACAATGAATACACCTCACTTGTTGAAGTTGAAGCAAGATCTAAGGTTGTTAGTTTCGATGAATTTCCAGAAACAATTAAAGCATTGAAGTTTAAAAGAGATGCAAAGGCAGAGGATAGAGGTCTAAAGACAAGGATATCAGTTAGATTTAGAACAGATGTACCAAACGGAGGATTATATGATAGTGAGTTTGTATATGACGCAAGTACAAATAGATATCTACACAGAATTGGTGGACAAGCAGATCTAGATCATAAAACAGGAAAACAGGTAGATGCAAAGGTTGTTGTAGTTATGGAACAAACCCTTCTTCCATCAGGTGACTCTTCAGGAAGAGTAATCATAACAACGATTGGAGAAGGCAAAGCAACAATACTTCAAGATGGAAAGATAATAAATGGAAAGTGGAAAAAAGGTAGTAGAACAGATAGAACAATCTTCTATGATTCAAAGGGGGTTGAGCTTGAACTTAACAGAGGAAGACTTTGGATAATATCACTTCCACGCGACCAGGGAGAATTTGATATAATAGAACAATAAGTTTAATCACCCTTAAAAAGTGCTTAAGAACCTCTTTATTTCAAAGGTTAGAATAAAGATACTAGAAAAGTTCCTCTTTAATCCAGGTGTTGGATATCATGTTAGAGGTCTTGTTCGAGAACTAAGTGAAGAGATAAATGCTGTTCGAAGAGAGCTACTCAATCTAAAAGCAATTGGCTTTCTTAAGGTAGAAAAGGAAGGAAATAAGCTTGTATATACCATTGACGATACTTGCCCCATAATCTCAGAGTTAAGGTCACTGATGTACAAAGATTCAGAACTCGGAACACATATCCTTGAAGTTGGCAGAAATATCGGCAATATTGATCTAATCATCCTCACCCATTGCTTTATGTCCAAAAAATATGAGAATGATCTAGATGTTGATCTTCTCTTTGTTGGATCTTTTGATATTAGAAAACTTTCAAATGAGATGAAAGAGGTCGAAAAGAGTTTGAACCGAGACCTTAGATACTCAGCAATGACTCCTCAAGATTTTGACTTTGCTAAAAAGAAGAGAACTCCATTTCTACTTAATATTCTTTCTCAAGATATGGTTGTACTTCTTGGAAGTGAGAAAGCTCTTGCATTATAATACGAATATATGAAAGTAGATCTAAGAAATACAAAAAACATCATTAAGAATATATTTAAATATATCCCCTTTCTTCTTTTAACAACCATCCTTTCACTTCTTGTGATAATTGCAGTACCTCAATCAGAAAGATTTTTTGGAGAAAGAAACATCAACTACGATCTTGTTTCAAACAATTCAAACTACTGGAAAAAAGAGTATCTTTTAGAAGTTGATATTGAAAACAAGGATGTTCCAAACAAGGATAAGGGGATAAGGGAGCTTAAGAACGTACTATCCAGCCGACTTAATAAGCTTGCAGTTGAAGATGTAACAATATATTCAGAGAAAAGTGATGATAAAAATAAGGAGTATGTGAGACTAATTGTACAAAGTTCAGATGTACAGACTGTTGTAGAAAATCTCATAACACAAAGATTCTACTTTGAGATTGTAACTAGAAAGGATGATGTTAAATTTGATGACGAGGCAAATCAACTCGCTCCATTTGATCCAGAGAATTATGATAGTACAGGATTAAATAGAAACAGTTTTAGAACTGTATATATCACAAAACTTCCAAGCTCAACTGGTGAGGATGCATACTTTGCAATCTTTAAACCAAACTTCCAATCTAAAGGTAAATTTGATGATTTTGTCGATACTCATCAAGCTCAAACACATGGTCTTTTGATTGATACGTTTGTAATGCCAATTACAGTCCCTGTTAATACACAGACTCAAACAGGTGTAGCAAGACAACCTTTTGCCGTTGGTCTTAATATCGATCAATCTATGGTTAAGGTACAAGACATACTATTTAACTCAGGCGATATCCCATATGAATATTCAATAACTGAGCAAAATGATCTTGATGTTGACCTAGAGGAGATTAGTTATCTTAACCTATCAATCGCGCTATCTCTTTCTCTAGTTGTTCTACTCATCTACTTTGCAATTAAAAAGGAACTTGC
>CAYQNB010000044.1:5268-5898 GCA_964418805.1 uncultured Candidatus Saccharibacteria bacterium
ATTCCTCTCCCTTTGGATCTCATATCTAAAGCTAACTCAAGTTCCCCTAGACTACTCTCTAGCACTTGTTCAGTTCATATTCATAACTCCAATTCTCATGTATCTAACAAGATTTGCAAAAGAGAAAGGTGTGCTTGTTGGACTTCTTTCAACCATACTTCTGCTTCTCTTTCTGTTTGCTGTTGGGTATATGAAAAGAGTTTCTGTTAACACAGCTGCGCTTTTAATAACAGCATTAGTATCAATATATTTTGTTAAAGGATATGTAGATAATTTTAGAAAGATAACAGAGTAATGGAGTATATAAATAGAATTACACAGTTAATATCAGAATATGAGATGAGAAATTCAATTCTTTATATTCTAATATCGCTTCTCACCATCTACATTCTTTCATTTAAACTAACCAACGACAGAAAATATTCTTTAACAGTTTCAACAACATTGATAGTAACAGCGGGAATTTCAATCCTTTCACTTCTTATATTAAGAGCTTTCTTTGACTTTTCATTCTCCTCATACTTCTATATCTCTTTCTGGCTTTCATATATATTCACAATCTTTGTAGCGCTAGAAACATCTCTTCACTTCTCCTCCCTTCTTAAGGGAAAGGATTTTGATATCGACTAT
>CAYQNB010000045.1:0-5553 GCA_964418805.1 uncultured Candidatus Saccharibacteria bacterium
TCAGGATGCAAATCTAGCGCCAACGGATAGTGATGCTGGTGGAGGCGGTGGCTCTTGTTGTGATCCAAAAGTTGGCTGTGTCGCTGGATATAAGTGTAATCCCAATAAAACTTGTAATTCTGCGGAAAATCCAATAAATGATCCTAATTGTACAGAGGCAAGTGGCTGTAAAACATGTGGAGGAGATGGTAAGAGATGCAGAAGATTACCAGGAAATGCGGTTGAATGTGGTAAAGATAATAAATGTTATGTTCAAACAGCTGGAACATGTGAAAAAATAAGTGATCCAAATCCAACACCTGAGCCAGGACAATGCAATATCACTTGTGAGTATCCTCAAGTAATTGTGAGCGGTAGAACGGGTCAGACCGAAGGTGTTTGTAAATGTCAGAATTGTGATACTTCTGGATCTGGATGCACTGGTGCTCCCCCTGTAACTTGTTCTCCTAAAAAGTGTCCTGGTGAAATGCTAGATTGTGGTACTTCTGATAATAGAACTGATTTGAATAAGAATTGTAAGAAAATGACCAAACTTACATGTACTGCATATGGACAACCATGTAATAATCCATCCACTATATATAGATATTGTAGAGATGATGATAGTCCACCAGAACCACCTCCAACATCAGAAACTAATGCCTGTGAAGGTGGAGACCTAATATCATCTAAAACACCAACACAGGTTGAAGAAGGCGAAGAGGTAACTGTTGAAGGATACGCATTTGATAAGGATGGGATAAATAAAGATAGTATTCAGGTTAATATAAATGGTAAATCTGTTGGAGTCGCAACAGTTGTCGATGCATGCCCAACTGGAAATCCTGCAGTATGTAATCAGATTGGTTCTGCTAAGAAACCTGTATATTGGACATATACATTTACGCCTGAGGAAGATGAGAGTGCGGTATCCGTTGCATGGAGTGATCTTAAAGGTAAAACTGGTGCGAATTGTATGACACAAACCTCATACACACTAAATCAGGTTGAAACAAACCCAGATTGGACATTAGAGAAGGCATCAACTGGAGTATGTATTGAACCAGAGACAGACGGTGGTGAGACATCATATCGAGTGAACTACACCGTAACGGTTAGAAATGTTGGTGATGGACAGGGAGTGATTAACAGTATTGTAGATACACTTGATGAGAAGGTGGAAAGCTCATTCATACTAGCAGAAACAATCTCTCCAATAGGTGTTGTTGACGGAAATACAATCACATGGACCCTAACAGGAGATGCAAGTGTATTTGAACCAAATGAAACAAAGGAATTTGTATACTCAATCCTAGTACCTGAAGACGACTATGGTATATATACAAATACGGTTGAGGTATTTCCTGAGGTTGGTGAGAGCTTTGATGATAGTTCAACAATCATTGCAGACTGTGATGCACCAGATACACCAGAGACAGGACTTCTGGACTCAGTATATGGAAGAATGATATTTGCAGTTCTCTTAATTGTAGGTGGAATCATATACATAAATGTTGAAGGAGTTAATGGTGGAGTTGCAAAGATACTAAATATCGGTGCAGGAGCATTTGATAGGGATAGTAAGATTGTTAAAAATCGAAAGAAGTTTGAAAGAAGAGTGGTAAAATAAATAGGGTGTATGATATAATCCCCATAATCAGTTAAATATTAAAGATAGTGGCCGTAATTGTACATGCAAATGAAAATATAGATAGTGCTCTTAAAAGACTTCACAGAGAGGTTTTAAGAGAAAAAACTCTAGAGACATATAGAGAGAAGCAATTCAGGGTTAAAAAGAGTAAGCTTGCAATCGATAAGAGAAGAGCATACGCAAAAACCAAGAGAAGAAGAAGATCAGCCTCACGAAGAGCAAGATAAAAATATAAAACTTTCATGCAAATAATTGAAAACATTCGAAAAGAGATGTTTGAAGCTAGAAAACAGCAAGATGTTGTTTCCGCCGATATCCTTGGAATGGTACTTGCATCAATTCAAAATGCACAGATTGCCTCAGAAAACGAACTCACTGAAGAAGATGTCCTCTCTGTCATTAGAAAAGAAGCAAAGAAACTTCAAGATGCAGCAGATCAGTTCACAAACTCAGGAAATACAGAACTTGCTAAGAAAGAACTAACCCAGCTAGAGGTAATCTCTAAATATCTTCCACAGTTAATGAGTGAAGCAGATGTAGAGAAAGTTGTAGCAGAAAAGATTGCAAAGATGAATGTAACTGGAATCCACGAAATGGGAAGAGTGATTGGTGAGGTGATGAAAGAGCTTAAGGGAAAAGCAGATGGAGCAGTTGTGAGCAATGCTGTTAAGAAACTTCTTTCAAAGTGATAGAATAGGGGATGATATCAATATTCAAATATGAACTAATAACTGAAAATATTCCAGACTGGAATATATCTTCACAACAGTTGCAAGATCTTTTAGGTGAACATCTTAAAGGAAAAAATATTAACCTAATATTCAGTACACTCTCAGAGATTCAGAAGATTAACCTTGATTTTAGAAATATATCATCACCAACTGATGTGCTCTCATTTAACGTTGAGGACAACGAGATTGATGGTGAGGTGTATGTGTGTCCAGAGTATATTAAACAGTCATATGAGGGCAATAAGGGGGTTGAGGAGGTACTACGAGTATGTGTCCATGGCATACTACATATCTTGGGGTATAATCATGTAGGAATATTTGATGAAAAGAGTGAAGAGTTAGAGGAGATGTTTGTAGAGCAGGAGAGAATTGTTAGTGAAATTAAAGTTAAATTGAAGATATAGTTAGATGATTGTAATTGTTGGACTTGGAAATCCAGGAAGTGAGTATGAGAATACGCCACATAATGCGGGATTCATGCTTTTGGAGAAACTACGACTTGAACTCAAAGAGGATATGAACCTTGATGTTGGCGTTTTTTCAGATGAAAAGCTGTTTGAGTCAAAGTTTTGTAAGGTGAATAGGGATGGAGAGACAGTTGCACTTCTTGTAATGCCACAAACATATATGAATAACAGTGGAAGAGCTGTTAAAAAGATTCTAGAGAAATTCAATGTTGAGACCCTAACAGAATCCTTAATTGTTGTTCATGATGATCTTGATCTGGAACTTGGAAAGTTTAAAATTCAGATGGATAAGAGTCCTAAGGGACATAATGGTGTTAATGATATCCAGAGTATGCTCAAAAGAGGGGACTTTAGATATGTAAGGATAGGGGTTGATGATAGAAAAGAGTTAGATATTGCAGGCGACAGGTATGTACTAATGAAATATTCAAAATCTCAACTAGAATCCCTAGATTCGACAATCTCACAAGCAATTGCTGATCTTCGAAAGCAACTTCAGATCTGAGAATATATCAATATATCATCCCCTTTATACATCTCCCTCAGCTCTTCAAGAGTGAAGAGTATCTTCTGTGAGTCATCTAGTATTGTTAGAATCATGCCATCTCTGTTAACCATACCCATATTTTCCACTTCAAGTTTTTCATCTGTATTTTTCATAATGAAGAGGATCTTTGGTGGATTAACTTCTTTAACATCGTTAGATACTGGCTCTAAAAGCTTTTCATTTTCTAGATAGTCAAAGAGAAGTTTGTCGTAGTTCACAAATTCATAATATGGATTCTCTCTAAGGTATATGTTGAGAACAGGGATTATGTGTTTGTGAGAAAGTGAGTATGTTAGAAATACAGATCTAGAACTATCTAGTGCACCGAATTTGTAATATATATTTTCAACTATATCCCTTTCTTTATACTTAACAACCTTCCTTGGATCTTGTGAGATTGTATCAATATTCTCTAAAATCTCTTCCGTGGAAATTGAAAGAAGATTGTTTGTTGGTGTATTTCCAATATTGTGATCATATATATCTCGAACACCATCAAAATCCATATCATACAGACCATAGTTGTCATCACTTTTCACCACACTTTGATGCTGAAATACTCTGGGGTATAAATATGTGCTTAGTATGAGCAACAAACTGAGGGTAATGGCTGACGGGAGAATTAGAAACTTCTTAACAATCTCACCAATCTTAACTTCAGTAAAATGTTTAAAGAGTATCTGTACTGACGCAACTACAATTAAAAGTTCTAGGTAGAAGAGTGGGTAGGATGTATATCCACCAAATATATTAACAGGCATCCATGTTTTAAATGTGGAAAGGTATGTAGATGTGAATGGATATAAAAGATTAATCTCCCCAGTTATTAGATCCGCAAATACATGAGAAAGAGTTGAGATTAAGAATATATTTAATATCAATTCCCAATTTTCCAAACTCAATATCTTCCTTAGATCCTTTGAAAATGTTTTTGAGATGAGAGGATATGTGATTCGCAGAAGAATATATATTGAGATCCAAAGAATCGGTGTGTGAGTGATAAGTTTGTGATGGTCATAGAGCTCAAGACCTCGCATCATGAGATAGAAGAGATCGAAATCAGGAAGTATTCCGAAAAGAAGTGCTAGAAGAAAGAGTAGAACCTTCCATTGGGTACTCTTTTTTGCAAAATCTTTCTTTAATATCTTCTCTGATGCAACAAGTGCAAGGGAGGCATGTGCGATTAACATTCCAACATTATACAAAAAATTGAGATATTGATAAAATCAGCATGTGAAAAATCCAATAATGGATAAAATGATTGAGAGTATACCCCCTCTAAATATAAAACAGGGGGAGATTGTCATGCTTGAAAATACACCGATATATCTTCTCTCAATACTTGTAGATGCAATTAGCAGAAAGGTTAAAAAGAGAGTTGAGATTAGAGTCTATGAAAGAGAAGGGGATGTTGGGATATATGTAGATAAGGAGGTTTCAATTGCAGTTGGGGATAAATTACAACGAGATATATTTGAAGATCTTGGATTTTCCCGAGTTGAAAGAGTTTGGCAGGAGGGTGAGTATTCAATTCTTGGAGATGTTGTAATTGTTTGGCCAAGAGGCTTAAAAGATTTGTACAGAATTAGTTTGTGGGGCGAGCAGGTTGAAAAGATAGATATGATTGATAGTGGTACAAGGATATCAATTAACACGCTTAGCAATATAGTACTCTCTCCAAATATCTCAAAGGGAGATGGAATTAAGAAGATATATAAGTCATCAACGGACTATAAAGACTCCGTCACCCTCATATCCATAATTAAATCTGATGATGATATATTCTCTGATTTCACAAGATATGATCCAAATCTAAGAACAATCCCAGGATTAGATATAAGTGCGAATAAGTTGTCGATAAGCAATATAGTCGAGGTATATAGTAAAAGAGGCTTTAAGATTATACTAGTTTCAAATGATGTTTCGCATGTAGATTTTAAATATGATATGAACTTTCCAACAGCTGGATATGGTGGGAGGGGATTTCTTGATCTGAACGGTAATACACTTTTCCTAACCGACTTTGAGCTTAAAGGACAGATTGAACTTGGTGGGGATAGGAGTGCAAAAGATTTTGAGATATTTAAAAAGCTCTCAATCGGAGATTATGTTGTTCATGATGATCATGGTATTGGAATATTTGATGAGATTGTTGAAAGAAATGGGAAGTTGTATATG
>CAYQNB010000046.1:0-4347 GCA_964418805.1 uncultured Candidatus Saccharibacteria bacterium
CTCCCTATATTTAAACATAACAGCAACAACAATTGATCCTTTTGGAAGTTGTTTGAGAAGTTTCTCTGAGATATCGTTTGTTAGGTTTGTTGTTAGGTACATGAATACCTTGTTATATCTCGAGTATTCCTGCTTGAAGATATCATCGCATATGAAATGGATATTCTTTGAGTTATTAAACAGTTTTTTCTTAAGATTGCACCAGAATATCAATGGTCTTTCTGCTTCAATACCTGTTACACTTCCACTGTTTCCTATGATTTTTGCAGCCTCAAATACTACAATTCCATCTCCACTTCCGATATCAACAAAATGGTCTCCCTCCTTTAACTCTAGAAGCTCAAGTGTATATTGTGCTACCTTTCTATTAACAGGTACGTAAGGTGCATCTCTAAAGAGACTTTTTGCAAATACAAATGTTCTGATTATTATGAAGATTGAGAGAGCATATCCCAGAATCACAATGGTCCAAAGTATTATATCGATCATACCTTCTTGCTCTTAACTACTTTCACTCCCTTTTTAACAAACTTACCATTAACAATATGGTATGTGCTATCAAAATTATTTAGTCCTGACATGTCTTGTGTTATTAGGATGACAGTTTTTTCTTTAGCGAACTCTAAGATGTTTTTCAAAATCACATTTCTTGATTTCTCATCAATCTGAGTGAATGGCTCATCCATGATGAAAACTTCCCTATTTCTATATATCATTCTTGCAATTGCGATTCTTTGCCAATATCCAGGGGAGATCTCAAGTCCATTTGAGAAATATTTTCCAAGCATCATACTATCCTTAATCTTATTGCTCTTTAGCCACTCTCCTACACCTGAAACCTCTAGTGCTGTTTTGTATAGTTTCTCATCGATCACATCCTTTTCACCTGCAAGTGTAATGTTATCCTTTACAGTCATATTATATTTTACAAAGTCCTCAAATGTTACAGAGATCTTCTTTTTCAACTGTCCTCGATCAAGCTCTCGAATTGAGTATCCACCAATTACATAGTCACCAGACTTAATCTGATACAGGCCACAGAGCATCTTAATGATACTGCTCTTTCCTGCTCCATCCTCTCCGATGATTGCAATCTTCTCACCCGGTTCAATGATAAGATTAATATCAGTTAGTACCTTTGAATCACTTCCTGGGTATCTAAAATCAAGGTTTTGAAGTTCTAGTTTCGGTACACCTTTTGGAAGTTTAACTTCACCATGCTGGATATCACCAAATCCTTTGAACTCAACAAGATCAAAATATTTTCTTGCATACTCACTATCGTTTGTAATTAGGGAGAGGAAATTGAAAGAGGCATATGCACTTTCATATATTGTGACGGCATAGTCGTAGAGGGCTTTGAAGTGTCCGATTGTTAAACTCTTAACAATTGATATTGCGAGTATATATACTACATATCCTGTCAGAAGAATTCGTCCAACCTGAGCAAACAGTGCTGTATCTATGTAGAAGTGTTTGAGTTTTTCTAGAAGTCCCGTTATATATCCTCCTGATTCATTGGAGTAGTTTTTCTTTAGTTTCTTGAATGTTCCATCAACTCTTAGTTCTGGAAAGTGCTGGATTCTAGTCATTATAAATCCCAGGTAGTCTACCTTTTTAAGTCTTGTTACCTGAGTATCATCATACTTTCGCATCTGTTTTCTGTTCATATGTCCCCAGATCGTTTCTGCAAGTGCAAATACGGGGATTATGAATGCAGTGATTCCGATTGTTGAGTATAGGATTACCACCGAGGCTAGTACTCTAACACTGTTCTGAACAAACTCTGAGAAATTGCTGTATACAGACATAACACTTACATATGAGAATATCGGTACAAATGCTAGTAGGTCTCTGAACTCAACAGACTCTACATCTTCAAGGTTTGATGTTGATATCTTATTCACAAGCCCTGTTTGCATTGCGAATGTCACCTTCTGATTAATCACATCCATTAGGTTACTTCGAATCTTGCTACTAATATTTATCAACATCCAAAGGATTAAACCAAGTATGAGGTAGTAGAAGGAGTTTGTTGTGAAGTATTCCCCTATATCAAATCTGTTCCATTGTAGAAGTATCTCTCCTGTTGCATCAATGAAAAATCCTCCGACTGTAATCAGATACATCTCCATTGCAGTGTTTACAAGGAATAGTACATCTCTAATACCTGCTGCAAGTGGTTTCTCCTTGTACACAAGTCCTAGAATCTTGAAAATTGTTATTGCTTTCTCCTTATATTTCTTTATGTTCATCTTAGATATAATATAGCATAGATGAGAGATAACAGATATTTAGAAAATAGACTTTTTCATATATGGGAAACATATTTTGATGATGTTGCTAGAAAGAATCTTGTACTAATTAAGTTTGGAAAGGGTTCTAGAAGACAGCTTGGATCAATTAAGTGGGCAAATGAGAGAAGTGGTATCAAAAGCTATATGAAAGGAAGAGAGGATGAGTATGAGAGTCAGGATGATAAGAGGATAACAATCATAACAATAACTAAATTCTTTCAAAATGAGGCAGTTCCAGAGTATGTAATTGATGGAACAATAGCACATGAGCTTGTTCACTATGCTCACGGCTTCCACTCTCCTCTTTCTAAGGTGTATAAGCATCCTCATGCAGGAAAGGTTGTTGAAAAGGAGTTGCAAAAGAGAGGTTTACTTGAGATGTATGAGAAGGCTGATGCATGGCTAAAAGAGAACTGGAAATACTTTGTACCTAGAAAGACTGTTAGAAGAAGAAAGGGTCTATTTATATTTCTTCGATAATCTTTCTTAGTTTAGCGATACTTCTTTCAATCTCATCTAGTTTTTGAACTACCTTTAGCTTATTCATCCTTCTTTTACACAGTTCATCGTAGAATGCCATTACACTGTCTAACATCTCATTTAGTATCTCACTAACCATATTCATCGCTTTTTAGATTAAGTTATTATCTATATTCTAATTTTGAAAGTGCGGAAATTAGCTGGAATTGTAATAAGCGTTAGTGCGTATATACAAACTTGCATTCTATATCTACTTCCCCTCATATCTACTAACATTTCATATATATGGAATATGTAAAGATTGGAAAGAAAATACGGGAGAAAAGGCAAAAGAAAGGGTATACACAGTCCGATCTTGCTGATTCAATAGGTGTTACATGGGAGATGGTTTCAAGATATGAGAGAGGAGAAAGTTCTCCTCTAAATCAGATTGATGCCTTATCTAAAGCATTAAATACAACTGCATTTGATTTATTACAAGATTATTACAATTCAAGTGATTCGCATAGTATTGATAGTATGATTAATAATATTCCATACTTTGTATCAGTTCCTAAAGATCTGAAATTTAACATTTCTAATACTACTCACTTCTACAACGCTCCAATATGGTTAACAAAGAAGGATAAGGATGTTTTTGCAGTTGATGGTGGTTTAGTTACGGTGAAGAGTGTAAAAGTATTAGATCCCTCTATTTTATACATCTCTAAAGATGCAGAGATGATTGATACAAGTATAGTCCTGTGTTCAGAAAAAAGTGGATTGATTGTTGATATATATTCAAAGGTTGCTGACAAGAGTACAATTCTTGGAACTGTCCTAGCATATGAGGTTAGGGTATAAAACAATCAGCTGTTTTATTAAACGTACTCGATTATTTCACGAGAATGTTCTAAAGCTTTCTCAATCTTCTTGTTAGCAATTTTGAGCTTCTTTGGTACTTCATCATTTAAATACAATTCTTTTATGTATATGGGATTTAATGCTGCAACCATGAGTTCATCCACATATCTCCCCTCTAGATAGTAAGATCTGTAGTTTGTTCCAGAAAGAATATAGCCGACTGATAGTGCGGCTTTCATACTAGAAAGATTGGTTGAAAGCATCGATCCCTTCAACATTTTTATTCCAAGTTCTTCAAATGCAAACTGAAATTTAAAAATGTGCAATCTTTTTGCTAAACCTTTTCCCCAATATTTAGAGTTAATGATTGTCGTACTCGGAGTTGCAACTTCCCGACCATCAACATCATGCAAACCGATTGTACCAACTAATTTCCCATCAAATTCAACAGACCAAACATAATCTTTATTCAAACCATTAATTCTATCTAGGTGCGCAGCATACCATCTCTCCCTATCTTCAAGCGGTTTTGCGGAATGTGAGATATGTTTAATTACTTTGTATGAAGATAGTGCATCTGCAATTTCCACAAGATCTTCCTTCTTAGTTGGTCTAACGATGATATCATCAGTCCTTTTACTACCTTTTAAGATTGCTTTAGGTCCAAACATTATTCTTATTTAAGTAATTTATTTTTCTATTTATTTTAGATATAATGTTCATGCGA
>CAYQNB010000046.1:4357-5476 GCA_964418805.1 uncultured Candidatus Saccharibacteria bacterium
TTCATAATATTCAAGCAGACTTGCTTCTTCCATTAGCCCTAGAACTATATATATCTGGATAAAACCTCTCAAAGCTCCCTCCATATGGACAATTGGTAGCACCTGTTCTGTTTTAATTGAATAGCTGTCTCCTGTCAGAACAAAACTTTTATTTATATCGTTATACTTTAGCCTCTCTTCTTCTATCTTCATCATAAGAAATGTCATCTCTCCATCTAAGTTGTATTTCTCTCTTAGCTTTGAAGCAACAGACAGGCTTCTCAAAACCATTTGAGGGATCTTTTCCCCAACTATTCTAAGAAATGCTAAAGGATATATTAAATTCATCGATGGAATTCCGTTGGCAACTTTACGAGAATCAATCATCTGCCAATGTGCATTTTGACTTGCACTCTTTTTAAGATTTGATAGTTTTGCACTTTTTATTCTTTTTTCATACAGTTGTTTACTGTACAGCATGAAAGATAGTGCAACTGGCACACTTACTCCGTCTGAATTCTCTATTCCATATCCCATCAGTTTATGGAAATCACCAATCATCACTGAATTGCATTTCATTAACTGCAGTAGTTTATTACGGTATTTTTCAATAACAAAAGTTGGCCAGAATTGAGCAGCATCAAGAATATAATATTTATTAGGATCAATTGAATCTAATTGGTCTAAACTACTTGTTCCTTTTTCGGGTATCACATGAGTTAGGACAATAATATCAGCTTGATCAGGAGTCGCAACAATTTTGTATAGGTTTTCAGCAAGAAAATCAAATTGTCTAACATTCCATTGACCATCAAACTTATCAATATATATCTTAAGTTCTTTATTTTGCTCAATCTCTCTTATAGTTAAAATAATATCGAGCATTGATGTTGTAGCGGAAAAGCTCCAGTCTAACTCTGTGTTTTCCACACCGAATAGTTTTGTAAAGTGCTGTAAGAACTCTTCTTTAACATTCATCACCCAAGGGGAAAGATATGGTGAGAGATCGTCAGATAGTGGTTTGACATGGTATTCATCAATAATTTTCAGTGCCTCTTCAAATACCTTATCTGCAATATCCACCGGGAGTTTAGGCTCGCAACGCATATATAAAGGGGAGTTGATAGTAAGCTTTTTACT